>CAYTJW010000286.1:0-1415 GCA_964438135.1 uncultured Thermoanaerobaculia bacterium | reverse complement strand
GGTGTTGGCCCGGAGGGGGGGCCGCGCTACACTGGGGGTGGTCTCGGGAGCCGGGAGGCGAGCATGCACATCAACGACATCCTCAAGGTGGCGGTGGAGCGCAAGGCATCGGACGTGCACCTCAAGGTCGGCGCCCACCCGGTGGTGCGGATCGACGGTCGCCTGCAGCTTCTGACCGAGTTCAAGCGGATGATGCAGGAGGACACCATCGCCATGGCCTTCTCGATGATGTCCTCGCGCCAGAAGGAGCGCTTCAAGCAGGCGATGGAGATCGACATCGCCTACTCGGTGCCGGGCCTGGGCCGCTTCCGCTGCAACATCTTCCAGCAGCGCGGCTCGGTCGGCCTGGTGCTGCGTCTCATCCCGGCCCGCATCCTCACCTTCCGCGAGCTGCTGCTGCCGCCGGTGATGGAGACCATCTGCCAGGAGCAGCGCGGCCTGGTGCTGGTCACCGGCACCACCGGCTCGGGCAAGTCCACCAGCCTGGCGGCGATGATCGACTACGTCAACACCCGCCGCATCGAGCACATCATGACCATCGAGGACCCGATCGAGTTCCTGCACCGGGACAAGAAGTCGATCATCAACCAGCGCGAGGTGGACGTCGACACCAAGAGCTTCTCGTACGCCCTCCGCTCGGCGATGCGGCAGGACCCGGACGTCATCCTGGTCGGCGAGATGCGCGACTACGAGACCATCGAGACCGCCCTGCTGGCGGCGGAGACCGGCCACCTGGTGCTGTCCACCCTGCACACCCTCGACGCCACCGAGTCGGTCAACCGCATCATCTCGGTCTTCCCGCCCCACCAGCAGAAGCAGATCCGGATCCAGCTCGGCGCGGTCATCAAGTCCATCATCTCCATGCGCCTGCTGCCGCGCGCCGACGGCCTCGGCCGCGTGCCGGCGGTCGAGGTGCTGATCGCCACCGCCTACATCCGCGACTGCATCGAGAACAAGGAGAAGACCAAGCTGATCCGCGACGCCATCTCCCAGGGCACCAGCCAGTACGGCATGCAGACCTTCGACCAGTCGCTCTACCTGCTGTACAAGAACGGCCTCATCACCCTCGACGAGGCGATGCGGCGGGCGACCAACCCGGACGAGTTCAAGCTCAAGATCCAGGGCATCCAGTCCACCTCCGACATCTCCCGCGAGGAGATGGACGGCGTCCTCCAGCTCGGCACCGACTCGACCGTCGACCCCTTCGCCGAGGAGTCGCCGTTCGAGTTCGGCAACCAGGACGGCGGCGTGGACGGGAAGCAGTGACTGCAGCCGAGGGGGAGGGCGGGGCCGCGAACGAGGGCGGGGTCGACGGCGACCGGCGGGCCGCCGCGGCCTTCGCCGCCGCCCTGCGCCTGCTCGGCCGTCGCGACCACTTCCGGGCCGAGCTCGAGGAGCGGCTGCTGCGGCAGGGG
>CAYTJW010000285.1:0-6724 GCA_964438135.1 uncultured Thermoanaerobaculia bacterium | reverse complement strand
GCCGCAGCCCGGCCGCGGTGGCGGCGACCGCCCTCCGCAGCAGCCCCACCTCGCCCTCGTCCTTGACCTGCCGCATCCGCGCCAGCTCGGCCGCGAGGTCCCGCACGGCGAAGGTCGGCAGGCGGTCGCGCAGGCGGGCGACCAGGCGGTGGGTGGGCGGCAGCTCGGAGGAGAGCGGCACCGCCGGGTACGGGGTCCACAGCGCGGCCTCGGGCTCGGACAGCCACGCCAGGAGCCGGCCCTCGAAGCCGGGGACCGGCCGCCGGCGAGCCTCCACCACCACCTCCGAGGCGGCGGTGGACAGGACCGCCGCGAAGCCGAGCGCCGCCGCGGCCTCCTCGCCCGGCCCCCACTTGGGCCCGGTCCAGCGCTCCACCGCCTCGTTGCGCGGCGGCAGGAACAGCGTTTCCAGGCCCTCGTGCGGTCGCAGCACGAGCACGGCGTTGGCCAGCTCGACGCCGGTCAGGTAGAAGAAGTCCGGGCCCTGGCGGAAGGTGCCGACGTCGCCCGCGCCGCGCTCGTCGCCCGCGCCCCAGACCACGACCGTCCCCCGCCCCACCGCCTCCGCCAGCCGCCGGCGCCGCTCGCGGTAGACCTCCGGCGGCTGCAGCTCCGCCGCGTAGTTGGCACCGCGGGTCGTGGGCTCGGGCATGAGCTGCACCTCCTCGGGTCATTCTAGCGGGCCGCACCGCGGCCCGTCGAGGCGGGAGGTCGCACGGTGGCAGCGGGAGGGGGCTCGGGATCGGGGGCCGACCGTCTCACCGCACCGGGGCGACGGCGAAGATGACCGCGCTCCACAGGGAGTGGGACACGATCAGCAGCACGAGGTCGCGCTTCCACAGCCAGAGGGCGCCCCAGAAGGCGCCCGCGACCAGCGCCGCCAGCACCAGCATGAGGTTGAGCGAGAAGACGTGGACCCCGGCGTAGACCAGGGTGGCGAGACAGAAACCGGCGACCGGGCCGTGGCGGTCGGCCAGGCGCTGCTGCAGGAAGCCGCGCCAGAAGATCTCCTCCCCGGGGCCGGTGACGAGGAGCAGCAGCAGGCCCACCCACACTCGGCTCGAGCCCACGCCGAGGTCGTAGATGCCGCCGACCTGGTGGGAGGCGCCGGGCACGACCTGGGGCGCGACGGCGTTGCCGACCACGAACACGGCGTAGAGCAGCGCGGCGGAGGCCGCGCCGAGGCCGACCGAGCCCCAGCGGAAGGCGAGCCGCGGCCGCTGCCAGACGAGCGAGTAGCCGGCGACGACCGCGACCGTGGCGCCGATCTTGAGCCAGAAGCTGCCCCACCCGAGGCCGAAGGTGAAGGCCCAGCCGACGACCGCGAGCAGGATGCCGCCGGCGATCACCGGGCGATCACCCCGGCCACCAGCAGCCCCGCCATGAGGCCGACGCCGAAGACCGTGTCGAGCTGGGCGGTGAGGGCGTCGGCCGCGTCGGGGATCGCGCGGGCGAAGGTGCGCCACAGCGACACCGCCTTGGGCAGCGACAGCAGCGCCAGCAGCGCCCACGGCGTCACCACCCCGGCCGCCACCATCGCCGCCAGCGACAGGTAGGCGGCGGCCATCAGGCCGAGGTAGAGGGCCAGGCTGCGCCGCGGGCCGAGGAGGATGCTCAGGGTGCGGATGCCGCGCCGGGCGTCGTAGTCGACGTCCCGCATGTTGTTGGCGAACAGCACCAGCGCCACCAGCACCCCGAACGGGATCGACACGAGCAGCGGCTCGAGCGCCAGGCGACCGCGCTGGACGGCGTAGGCGCCGACCACCATCAGCGGGCCCCACATCAGGAACACCGTCGGCTCGCCCAGGGCGCGGTACTTGAGCTGGACCGGGCCGGCGGTGTAGAGCAGGCTGCCGAGGAAGCCGACCAGGCCCACCGCCCACAGCGGCGGGTAGCGGACGGTGGCGATGGTGCCGCCGATGGCCAGGGTGACGCCGTAGAGCGCGACCACCTGCGCCAGCAGCTGCCGCTCCCCCAGCAGCCGCCCGAGCAGCGGGTGCGGCCGGTAGCGAGCGGTCGGGGAGTCGTCCTGGTCGACGCCGTAGTGGGTGTCGAAGTAGTCGTTGACGACGTTGGTGGCGGCGTGGAAGGTCACCGCCCCGAGCAGGGCGAGGGCGTACCAGCCCCAGGCCACCGGCCCCTCGGCCGCGGCCAGGAAGGTCCCCAGCGAGACCGAGATGGCGGTCATCGAGAACGACCACGGCCGGGTCGCGATCAGGTAGTCCTTGAGCGCGGGCATGCCGCTCCTCCGAAGGCACCGGGGCCGGGCCCCCTCGGCGCCGGCCGAAGCTAGCAGATGAGACACAATCGCGCAACCAGGTCGACGCCGCGGCTGCCCTGGACGGCGCCGTCATCACCACCGTAGACCCGACCGGAGGACAAGCGAATGCGAGCTGCCGCGACGATCTCCGCCCTCGCCATCCTCGCGCTCGCACGACCCTCCGCGGCCCAGTGCACCGCCGGGCCGGTCGGCCGGTGGAGCGCCCCGGCCGAGATTTCGGCAGTGGCCCTGTCGGGCTCGACCGCCGCAGTCGCCACCGATGTCGGCCTCACCCTGCTCGACGTCATTGACCCAGCCGCGCCGGTGGTCCTGGCCGAGCTGCGCGGCCCGCCGGTGGTCGACGTCGCGCTCGCCGGCACCATGGCCTATGTGGTGGCAGCGGGGGCGGGCCTGCGACTGCTCGACCTCTCTCGACCCGCCGCGCCGGTCGAGGTCGGCTGGTACCAACCGCCCGAGCCCGCCGCGTGCGTGGCGATCGACGGCCCCGCGGCCTACGTCACGACCGGTGAGCGGCTGTACGTGGTGGACGTGTCCGACCCCCGGCTGCCCGCCGAGCTCGCCTCGATCGAGGTCCAGGGCCTCAGGGTGCGGGCGGCGAGCGGCCACGCATGGGTCCTCGCCGAGCAGTGGGGGTGGCCGGTCTTCTACCGCTTCGTCACGGTGGTCGACGCCACCGAACCCACTTCGCCGATCGTGGTCGACGTCCTCGGCCAGGTCGACGACGTGGCGCTGCTCGGGGCTCGAGGCGTGCTGGTCCACCGCAACGCCGGCCTGCGCGTGGTCGAGGTCACGGACGGTGGGGATTTCGCCGAGGTCGGCCGGCTCGACGTCCGCGGCCTTCGGGTCGCCGCGGCCGCCGGCCTGGCTCTGGTCACGAGCGGAACAGAGCCGCCCGGACCCGGCCTGCAGCTGGTGGACGTGTCCACCCCGGACGTGCCGTTCCGGCTCGGCCGGTGCGAGCTGGCCAGCCCGGACATGGCGCTGGCGGGGGTGCCGGGCCTGGTCGCTGTCGCTGGCGCGGACGACGCCGTCGAGCCGTTTCGTCCCGACCACGCACGATCATCGACCTGGGTCGAGCTGGTGGCGCACCTCGCTGGCCTCGCTGGCAGCGACTGGGCCTCGGACCTCGCGGTCGTGAACCCGAGCGCTCTGCCCGCCACGGCCGAGATCGTGCTGCACGCGGCAAGCGGCGAGCGCGCGCTCGACCTCGACCTGGCCGGCAACGCCCTGGTCCTGCTCGAGGACGTGGCCGGCCGGTTGGGCGTCGACGGCAAGGCGCCGCTCGAGCTCCGCTCACCGCAGCCGGTGCAGGTCGTCTCCAGGGTCTACCAGCGCCGCGGCGACCTCACCTTCGGCCAGGCCATGCCCGGTCGTCCGGCCTCGGGCGGCCTGGACCAGGGCCAGTCGGGGTGGCTGCTCGGCCTGCGCCAGGAGGCCGGCGCGTTCCGCACCAACCTCAGCGTCACCAACACCGGCGCCGACCCGGCAGCGGTGGCAGTGACCCTGCTCGCGACCGACGGCAGCGAGCTCGCGACCTTGGTCCTCGACGTCGGGCCGCGGGCGACCGAGCAGGAAGTCGAGCCATCCGTCGGCCGGGCCGGTCGGCCCGACCTCGGCTGGGGCATGGCCCGGCTCGAGGTGGTCGACGGCTCCGGGGTGCTCGCCTCGGCCTCGGTGGTCGACTGCCGCAGCAACGACCCGACCACCATCTCCATGACCAGCCCCTGACCGCGCCGCCGCGCCGCGCTCGGGCGCCCCCCGGAAGGTCGGGCACCCTTGGCAGGGTTGTGCCGACGTGTGTAGACTGCCGCCCGGCTTCGGCAGGAAGCGCGACGGCAACAGCGTGACGGCAGCGGCTCGACCACGGGAGGTGTTATGAGCGTCGGCATCGTCGGCTATGGCGCGTTCATCCCGCGCCGGCGGATCAAGCTCGAGGAGATCGCCAAGGTGTGGGGCGCGGACGCGGTGGCGTACCGGCGCGGCCTGCAGCTGCACGAGAAGTCGGTCCCGGGCCGGGACGAGGACACGATCACCATGTCGGTCGAGGCGGCGCGCAACGCCCTCGCCCGCTCGGGCGGCGTCGACCCGCGCGCGATCGGCGCCCTCTACATCGGCTCCGAGTCGCACCCCTACGCGGTCAAGCCCTCGGGCACGGTCGTCGCCGAGGCGCTCGGCGCCACCCCCGAGCTGCACGTGGCCGACCTCGAGTTCGCCTGCAAGGCGGGCACCGAGAGCATGTTCCTGGCCTACGCGCTGGTCAAGGCCGGCGAGATGCCGTTCGCCTTCGGCATCGGCGCCGACACCTCGCAGGGCGCCCCCGGCGACGCCCTCGAGTACTCGGCCGCGGCCGGCGCCGCGGCCTACCTCTTCGGCGCGGACCCCGGGCGGATGCTGGCGGAGGTGGTGGAGACCTACTCCTGGACCACCGACACGCCGGACTTCTGGCGCCGCGAGTACATGCACTACCCCCGCCACGGCAGCCGCTTCACCGGCGAGCCGGCCTACTTCCGGCACGGCGCCAGCTCGGCCCGCGGCATCCTCGCCAAGGCGGGCCTGCAGCCCTCCGACTTCGCCTTCGCGGTCTTCCACCAGCCCAACGGCAAGTTCCCGATGCGGGTCGGGCAGATGGTGGGCTTCACCAAGAAGCAGCTCGAGACCGGCTGGCTGTCGCCGTGGCTCGGCAACACCTACTCCGGGGCGTCGCCGATCGGCCTCACCGCCATCCTCGACGTGGCCAGGCCGGGCGACCTGGTGCTGCTCACCTCGTTCGGCTCCGGCGCCGGCTCCGACTCGTTCGTCTTCCGCGTCTCCGAGCGGATCCTGGAGGTCCAGGACCTGGCCCCGAAGACCCGACCGCAGCTCGACGAGCGCAAGATCTACGTCGACTACGGCACCTACGCCAAGCTCCGCGGCAAGATCCGCATGGGCGAGTGAGGGGAGGCACCGATGCGTGAAGTCGCTGTCATCGGCACCGGGCTCGTCCACTTCGGCGAGCTGTGGGAGAAGTCGCTGCGCACGATCTGGGCCGAGGCGGCCCTGGCCGCCCTGGCCGACGCCGGGGTCGACCGCGTCGACCTCATCACCGTCGGCTGCATGTCCTCGGGCCTGTTCGTCGGCCAGGAGCACCTGGCGTCGCTGCTGGCCGACGAGATCGGCCTGACCGGGGTGGCCGCGACCCGGGTCGAGTCGGCCTGCGCCTCGGGCGGGCTGGCCTTGAGGGCCGGCTTCGCCGAGGTTGCCTCCGGCCTGTCCGACCTGGTCCTGGTCACCGGCGTCGAGAAGATGACCGACGTCGACGGCGCCGACGCCACCCACGCCCTCGGCACCGCCGCCGACCAGGAGTGGGAGTGCTTCCACGGCATCACCTTCCCGGGCCTCTACGCCATGCTCGCCCGGGTGCACATGCAGCGCTACGGCACGACCATCGAGCAGCTGGCGGCGGTGGCG
Organism: uncultured Thermoanaerobaculia bacterium; assembly: GCA_964438135.1. GTDB lineage: Bacteria > Acidobacteriota > Thermoanaerobaculia > Thermoanaerobaculales > Sulfomarinibacteraceae > CAYTJW01. The sequence goes on along the minus strand of CAYTJW010000285.1, from coordinate 996 downwards.
GTCAAGAACCACGCCAACGGGTGCCTCAACCCCAACGCCCAGTACCGGATGAAGGTGACCCGGGAGGAGGTGCTCAACGCCACCCTGGTGGCCGACCCGCTGCGCCTGCTCGACTGCTCGCCGATCACCGACGGCGCCGCCGCGCTGGTGCTGGCGCCGGTGGACAAGGCGCGGGAGATGCTCAAGGGCCGGCCGCTGGTCAAGGTCACCGGCTCCGGGCTCGCCACCGACACCATCACCCTCGCCAACCGCGCGGACCTCGCCGAGCTGACAGCGGTCCGGCTCGCCGGCGAGCGCGCCTATCGGATGGCCGGCCGCTCCCCGGCCGACGTGCACCTCGCCGAGGTCCACGACTGCTTCACCATCGCCGAGATCATGGCCACCGAGGCGCTCGGCTTCTTCCCGCCCGGCCAGGGCGGGCCGGCGGTCGAGCAGGGTCTGACCGCGATCGGCGGACGGATTCCCGTCAACCCGTCCGGCGGTCTCAAGGCCAAGGGCCACCCGGTCGGCGCGACCGGCGTGGCCCAGGTGGTCGAGCTCGTCAGCCAGCTCCGCGGCTCGTGCGGCGAGCGCCAGGTCGAGGGCGCACGCGTCGGCCTGGCCCAGAACATGGGCGGCTCCGGTGGCAGCTCGGTGGTCCACATCCTGGAGGTGGAGTGATGTTCTCCCCGGCTCTCGCCTGGCGTGAGTTCCCCCAGCGCTACCGCCTCGAGGCGGCCCGCTGCACCGCGTGCGGCAAGGTCCTCTACCCGCCGCGCGTGATCTGCCCGGCCTGTCGGGCGCGGACCTTCGAGACCGTGGTCCTGCCGCGCGAAGGCTCGGTCGTCACCCACACCGTGGTGCGGGTGCCGCCGGCCGGCTTCACCGACCAGGCGCCGGTCCCGATCGCCCTGGTCGAGCTGACCAACGGCGTCCGGGTCATGGTCCAGATCGCCGACGTCGCCGACCCGGCCGAGCTCGCGGTCGGCCTGCCGGTCCGCCTCGAGTTCCGGCGCA
>CAYTJW010000284.1:0-6729 GCA_964438135.1 uncultured Thermoanaerobaculia bacterium | reverse complement strand
GGGCCGTGGGGCTGGAAGCCGACCGCCACCAGGCCGGGTCGCCGGCGGGTGGCGTCCACGGCCGCCGACCCGAGCCAGGTGGTGTCGCCGGTGTTGCGGAGCCGCAGCTCGGCCACCATCACCTCGCCGGCCCGGCCCGTCGTCGCCCGCAGCACCTCCGCCGCGTAGCGGAGCACGCCCGGCTCGCACGAGGTCGGCGCGCGTCCTGGGTCGCTCACGGTCGGCACCCCCGGGGGCTCGCCCGCCCCGGGGGAGCAGGGGCGCCCACCCCGGCGGGGAGCTCGCCGGCACACGCTAGCAGGATCCTCCCGGCCGGTCGAGGCGGGTGCAAGGCAACGCACGCCCCAGGCCGACGTGGACCTGGACCTCGACCTGGACCCCGCGCGGCCATCGTCCACGACCACGTCCACGTCCATGACCACGACCACGCTCCGGGGCGTCCCACGGAGCGTGCCTCGACCGTGAGGATCTCGTTCCTCAAGGACCCAGCGCGGCCCGGTCGCCGGCGCCCCGCGGCCGCGTCCGGCGGGCACGGGTAGAATGCCCTGGTGAACCGGTCGACGGCGGTGGGGGTGGCGCTCGCGGGGCTGGCGGCAGCCTGCGCGGCCGTCGGCGTCGCCGCCCCTCCGCCGCCCGACCTGCCGCCGGTGGCGGTTCGCTTCCGCCGGCTCGGCACCGAGCAGGGGCTGTCGCACGACACCGTGTTCGCGGTCGTGCAGGACCGCGCCGGCTACGTCTGGCTCGGCACCGAGCAGGGGCTCGACCGCTTCGACGGGTACGGCGCCCGGGTCTTCTCGCACGACCCGGAGGCGCCCGGCTCCCTCGGCGACGAGAACGTGAGCCACCTGCTCGTCGACCGCGAGGGTCGCCTGTGGGCAGGGACCTGGGGGGGCGGCCTGGACCGCTTCGAGCCCTCGAGCGAGACCTTCGTCCACCTCCGCGCCGACCCGTCGCGCCCAGACGCCCTCCACGACGATCGCGTCCAGACCCTGCTCGAGGACCGCCACGGCACGATCTGGGCCGGCACGTTCTCGGGCGGCCTGACGCGGGTGGAGCCGGCGAGTGGGCGGTGCACCACCTTCCGCCACGACCCGGGCGACCCCGGCAGCCTGGCCGACGACCGCGTCTGGGCGCTCGTCGAGTCGGCCGACGGCGCCATCTGGGCCGGCACCGAGCGGGGCCTGTGCCGGCTCGACCCGAGCAGCGGCCGCTTCTCCACCCTGCGGGCAGCGCCGGGCGACCCCGCCGCGCTGCCGCACGAGCTGGTGCGGGCCTTGTACGTCGACCGGTCGGGCCAGCTGTGGGTCGGCACCCAGGCGGGGCTGGCGACCCTCGACCCGGTTACCCGCCGGCTGACCCGGTTCGCGGGCCGGACGCCGACGGGCGAGGCGCTGCGGGAGGCGTCGGTCAACGTCATCCGCCAGGTCTCCGCCGGCGACATCTGGGTCGGCACCGGTCGCCACGGGCTGTTCCGGATCCGGGCCGAGGACGGCGAGATCTCCCGCTTCGTCAACGACCCGGTCCGCCCGTCGAGCCTCGCCAACGACGACGTGCGGGCGCTGCTGGAGGACGCCTCGGGCATGCTGTGGGTCGGGACCCGGGGCGGCGGGGCGAGCCTCCTCGACCTCAAGCCGCCCAAGTTCCTGCACGTGCCGTACGACCCCCTCGACCCCGGCTCGATCTCCGACAGCCGCGTCACCGCCATCCTGCGCGACCGGCGCGGGACGCTGTGGGTCGGGACCCTCGGCGGGCTCGACCGCTACGACCCGGCGCGGCGCGCCTTCGACCACTTCCGGGCGGGGCCGCGGCAGGCGGGCGCCCTGCCCGCCGACGGCGTCCGGGCGCTGCTCGAGGACCGGCACGGGAACCTCTGGGTCGGCACCTGGCGGGGCGGCCTGAGCCGCCTCGACCGCGACCGCGACCGCTTCGAGACCCTCGGGTCGTCGCCCGACCTCCCCGGCTCCCTGGTCGACGACCGCGTCAACACCCTGTTCGAGGACGTGGCCGGTCAACTCTGGGTCGGCACCCAGGGCGGGCTCTCGGTGCTGGCAGCCGACCGGGGCTCGTTCGCGCACCACCGCCACCGCGAGGGGGACCCCGCCAGCCTCTCCGACTCCTTCGTCTGGGCCGTGACCAGCGACCGGGAGGGCGCGATCTGGGTCGGCACCGACGCCGGCGGCGTCAACCGCCTCGACCCGGCGACCGGGCGGTGGGAGTCGTTCCGCGCCGGGCCGCCACCCCGGGGCTTGCCGTCCAACCGGGTGCGGGCCCTCCACCTCGACGGCGACGGCGTGCTCTGGGTGGGCTCCTCCGGCGGGCTCGCGACCCTCGACCCGCGGCGGCGCGAGATCCGCCACTGGGGCGAGGCGGGGGGGATGCCCGACTCGGCGGTCGTCGACATCACCGAGGACCTGGACGGGCGGCTCTGGCTGGCGACCAATCGCGGCCTGTGCCGTCTCGACCGGACGAGCGGCGAGGTGCGCGTCTTCGCCCAGGGCGACGGGCTGCAGGGCAGTGTCTTCGCCGGCGGCTCGGCGTTCCGCGACGAGCGCGGCTGGATCTTCCTCGGTGGGCCTCACGGCTTCAACCTGTTCGACCCTGCCGCCGTGCGGACCAACCCCCACCCGCCGCCGGTCGTGCTGCGCTCGTTCTCCCGGCAGGGGCGACCGGTCGAGCTCGGCGCGCCGCTCGCTCAGGTCGACCGCGTCGAGCTCCGCCACGACGAGTCCAGCTTCTCGATCGAGTTCGCCGCCCTCGACTTCACCGACCCCGAGCGCAACCGGTACCGGTACCTGCTGGAGGGGTTCGACCGCGACTGGACCGACGCCGGCACGACCCCCTTCGCCACCTACACCAGGGTCGCGCCCGGGCGGTACCTGTTCCGCGTCAGGGGGGCCAACAGCGACGGGGTGTGGAACGAGCGCGGCGCGACCCTGCCGGTCGTCGTCCTGCCGCCGTTCTGGGCCACGTGGTGGTTCCTCGGCCTCGCCGCGCTCGCCGCGGTCGCCCTGCTGGCGGGGGGGTACGCGTGGCGGGTCCGCTGGCTCGAGGCCGACCGCCGCCGCCTCGAGGGGCTGGTCACGGTGCGCACCGCCGAGCTGGTGAGCAAGCAGGCGCAGCTGGAGAAGATCAACTCCATCGTCAAGGCCATCAACTCCGAGATGGCGTTCGGCGACCTGTTGCGGGCCCTGCTCGACCAGATGCTCATCATCCGGGGCGCGGAGCGCATCTCGGTGCTGCTCGGCGAGCGCGACCGGCCGGTGCTGCGCTTCGCCGCCGCCACCGCGCCGCCGCTCGAGGACCTCGCGGCGATCGAGCTGACGGCCGAGGAGGCCGAGGCCCGCTACGTGCGGGGCAGCGAGGAGATCGACCACGACCTGTTCGTGGCGCGCCAGGTGCAGGGTCGCGAGGCGGAGGAGAAGTTCGCGGGGGTGGCGCGCCCCGCCGCCATGCTGGTGATGCGGATCCGGGTCGAGGGCAAGGTCGAGGGCTACCTGCTGTGCGCCTCGCTGACCGACCCCGAGGCGTTCCGGGAGCACGACATCCAGCTCCTGTCGAGCCTCAAGGAGCACATCCAGGCGGCGTTCGCCAAGACCCGCCTGCTCGAGGAGCTGCGCGCCCTCAACGACACCAAGAACGAGTTCCTGGGGCTCGCGGTCCACGACCTGCGCAACCCGCTCGGCGTCATCTCCGCCTGGACCGGCCTGTCGGTGCGCAATCTCCAGACCGGCCGCCACCCCGTGAGCCGGGTCATCGCCGACCTCGAGCGGGTCCTCAAGGTGGCCGAGCAGATGAACCAGATCGTGGCCGAGCTGCTCGACATCTCGGCCATCGAGGCGGGCAAGCTCCGCCTCGAGCCGCGCCCCGAGGACCTGCGCGGCATCCTCGAGGAGTGCGGCCAGCTCTACGCCCACCTCGCGGCCGAGAAGGGCATCGACCTCGCTCTCGCGCCCGGCCCGGAGCTGCCGCCGGTGCGGGCGGACCGGAACCGGGTGGTCGAGATCATGGCCAACCTGCTCTCCAACGCCGTCAAGTACACCCACCCGGGCGGGTCGGTCCGGGTCCACTACGAGCGCCGCGGCGGCGACGCCGTCGTCCACGTGGCGGACACGGGCCAGGGCCTGACGCCCAAGGACCTCGAGACCATGTTCACCAGGTTCGGCAAGCTCTCGACCCGCCCCACCGGCGGCGAGCCGTCCACCGGCCTCGGCCTCGCCATCGTCAAGAAGATCGTCGAGCTGCACGGCGGCCGGATCTGGGTCGAGAGCGAGCGCGGCCAGGGCTCGACGTTCTCCTTCTCGCTGCCGCTGGCGGAGCCGGGCTGAGCGGGGCTCCCCGGGCGCCGGGATTGCCGACCGGCAACCGGCCCGGACCCTGCCGCGCCGGGCTCCCCGAGGGTCGACGAGCTCCGGGTCTCGCCGGCGAGGGGCCGCTGCCGGTCCGCGCCTGTCTCTACCGGGCCCGGATGCCGTCGTCCCCTCCCCCCGCCACACCCGCCGCGCCCAGAGCGCCAGGTCCTCCACCCCGAGGGCGACGAACGGCAGCACCAGGAGGGTGAGGGCGAGGGAGGAGAGGAGGCCGCCCATGACGGTGCGGGCCATGGGGTAGTAGAGCAGGCCGGAGACGTTGGCGCCGCCCAGGGCCAGGGGGAAGATGCCGACGACGGTGGTGAGGGCGGTCATCAGGATCGGCCGCAGCCGCTCGCGGCCCGCGCCGAGGAGGGCCTGGCGGCGGTCGAGCCCGGCGCGGCGGAGGTGGTTCGAGTGGTCGAGGAGGAGGATGCCGTTGTTGACGACCACGCCGATCAGGATCAGGAGGCCGATCTGGGCCATGAGGTTGAAGGGGGTGCCGGTGACGGCGAGCATCCAGGCCGCCCCGGGCAGGGCGAAGGGGATGGAGAGGAAGATCGCCAGCGGCTGGGCCAGCGACTCGAACAGCGACGCCATGACCAGGTAGACCAGGGCCAGGGCGAGGAGCAGGTTGACGCCCATCTCGCGGTCCTGCTGGTCCTGCTCGAGGACCCGGTCGTTGAAGCCCCAGCTCACCCCGGGCGGCAGGGACAACCCCGCCGTCTGGTCCCCCGCCCGCCTGCTCGAGGCCGCCGCCCTCGGCACCCCCCCGCCTGTCGAAGTTCCAGCCCTGCCTGAGCCCGCGCCTCGAGCTGGAGCTGGTCGCGGAGAGGCTGCTCGACGTCGACGGGGCGAGGGGGGCGGTGGAAGGGATGGGGGCTCGAAAGGATGAGGCCCCAGAGGCGGAGCCGTGAGTGCCACACAGCCCTTCGCCAGCCTCGAGCACCTGCTGGCGCGCCTGCTCCAGGCGCAGGTCTACCGGGCGCTCGAGGCCGGGAACGGCGGCCTGGTCGACCGGCCCGAGGTCGGGGCGCACCTGCTCCGCACCCTCGTCTCGCCCGGCAGCACCCGCCCCTGGCAGGAGACGGTAGTCGCCGCAACCGGCCAGCCGCTCGGCGCCGCCGCCTGCCTCGATGACGAGCTCGGGCTGGGCGGCGCCGCGGGGGAAGGGCGCTGAGGGCTGCTATCCTGGGCCCCTGCCGGGCCAGCTCCCGGCGAACCGGACCAGGCGATGGCGACCAATCGAGACCAGACCCTCAGGGAGGCCGAGAGGCACGCCCGGTCAGGGCGTGTCGACCGGGCGATCGCCCTCTACGAGCAGGTCGTCGCCGCCAACCCGGAAGACACCGGCATCGCCTGGCGGCTCGTTGACCTCTACCAGCGCGTCGGCCAGATCGACAGGGCAGTCGAGATCATTGAGCGGCTCGCTGACCAGCTCATTCACGATAGCTTCCTCAGCAGGGCGATCGCGAGCCTGACGATCATCACCCGCCTGGCGCCGCAGCGAGTGGACATCCGCCAGCGTTTGGCTGAGCTGCACGTGCAGCTGGGCATGGTCCCCGAGGCCAAGAGCCAGTGCCAGCAGCTGGCCGAGTGGCATACGCGCAACGGCGACGTGCAGAAGGCGATCGACACGTACAAGCGCCTCGTCCAGCTCGACCCGGGCGACCACATCTCTCACCTCAAGCTGGCCGACCTGTTCCTGAAGGCCGGTCAGACCGACGAGGCTCTCGATGTCTACGGCCGGCTCGGCACGCTCCTGCTGCAGCGGGGCAAGCTGGACCAGGCGGAGAAGCTCTACCGCAACGTTCTGGCGCACAACCCGCCGAGCAGCTTGTTCCTGATCCCGCTCCTGAACGCCCTGATCGACGCGGGTCGCGCCCCGGCGGCGCGGGAGCTGCTGGCCGCCGCCCTCGAGCGCTCGCCCGACGACGCCGATCTGTGCCAGCTCGCCGAGCGAGCCCTCGCGGCCGTGGGGAACCTGCCCGAGGCGTGACCCGCGGTCCCGCCGGCCGGGACCTCACAGCCCCTCGACCAGGTCCAGCCGCGGCGGCGGGCCCTCGCCCTCGAACAGCACCGCGTCGCCCTCGACCTCGCCCGGGAAGAGCCACCGCTCCTGCCCCGGCAGCACGACCAGCGGTGCGGCCGCGGTCTCCACCAGGGCACCGTCGGCCCCCAACCGCCCGACCGCCAGCCGAGCCGGCCACCCGCTCTCGCCGGCCTCGAAAGGGTGCTCGCCCAGGACAACGCCTACCCGGATGCGTGGACGAGCTTGGGCAACTGCTTCATGGCCCTGGGCCGGCACGACGACGCAGGGATAGGTCTTTCCTTTCCCACGGGTTGAGGCTACTACCGCCTTGAACGGGGAACAAGTGACCGG
>CAYTJW010000283.1:0-6737 GCA_964438135.1 uncultured Thermoanaerobaculia bacterium | reverse complement strand
CGCCGGGGCGGGGGCGGGCCTGGCACGCGCCGCCCGGGGGGTCGGCGCCGGCCGGGGACGGGGCGCTCGCCCGCAGAGCGCACGCCTCGACCAACCGGAGCGCCCCGGCTAGAATCGCGGCGGTCGCGGTCGGCGGGAGCGCCAGCGGGCTGCGCTCGACCGGCGAGGTCCGGCGGCCGCGGCGTGAAGGTGGAGGTCATGTCGACTGGCTCCAGAGCTCGAGTGTCTTGGCGGCGGCCCGGTGGCGAAACCGCCGGGTCGGGTCGCAGCGGCGAGACCGGCGCGGTGGCTCGCCGAGGGGACGCCCCCTGGCCGGCGGTCGCCCGTGACCGCCACGGTCGGATTATAGACCGGGGCCCCTGCCCGTCCTCTGGCGAGCGGGTCGCGGCATGAGGGCGGGCCCGCTGCCCCGCGACCTGCCGCTGGCGCTGCTCCGGCTGGGCCGGCGCTTCCCGGCCACGATCCTGGTCGCGACGGCGCTGGCGTGGGTGGCGATCGGCCTCACCGCCACCCGCGTCCCGGTCGAGACCGACGTGCTGTCGCTGGTGCCCCGGGACAACGCGGTCATGCAGGAGTACGCCCGCACCGCCGAGCGCTTCGGCTCGGTCGACACGGTGCTGGTGGTGATCCGGCTCGAGCCGGGGGCGGACCTGGAGCCGGTGCTCGAGTTCGCGGACCACCTGGCGGCCTCGCTGCGGGCCTGGGAGCTGGTCGACTGGGTCGAGTACCGGCTCGAGGACCCGACCGCGGCCGCGGCGCCGCTCCTGGACCGGGCGACGCTGTTCCTGGACCCGGAGCAGCTCGAGGCGCTGCTGACCCGGCTGCGCGCCCCCGACCTGGGCGGCGAGGCCGAGCGCTTGCGGGCGCAGCTGCTCGCGCCGCAGAGCGTGGTGACCAAGGACCTGCTGCGGGTCGACCCCCTCGGGCTGCTGCCGCGGGTGCTGGAGCGGGTCCGCCTGGGCGGCGTCGGCGCCCGCCTCGACCCGGCCACCGGTTGTCTGGTCGACCCCCGCCGGAGCATGCTCCTGATGCTGGCCAAGCCGACCCGGCCCGCACCCGACCTGCGCTTCGACCAGCAGCTCGCCGCCGGCATGGCGGAGCGCGTGCGCCAGGCCGAGGCCGACTGGCGGGCCGCGGGCTGGGAGGGGGAGCCGCCGCGGGTCGAGCTCACCGGCAGCCACTTCGTGACCCTCGAGGACTCGTCCCTGATCCGGAGGGACGTGGTGCTCAACCTGACCAGCTCGCTGGTCGGGGTGATGCTGCTCTTCGCCCTCGCCTTCCGCCGGCCGGCGGCGCTGGTGTTCGCCTTCGTGCCGCTGTTCACCGGCCTCGCCCTGACCCTGGCCTTCGCCGCCGTCGGGCTCGGCCGGCTCAACACCCTCACCGCCTCCTCGGGGGCGCTGTTGATCGGCCTCGGCATCGACTTCGTGACCGTGCTGTACGGTCGCTACATCGAGGCCCGCGACAGCGGCCTCGACCACGACCGGGCGGTCGACCAGATCGGCGCGGGCTCGGGCCCGCCGATCCTGATCGGCGCGGTCACCACCGCCGCCACCTTCTACGCCTTCCTGGTGACCGACTTCCGCGGTCTGTGGGAGCTCGGCCTGCTGACCGGGACCGGCATCCTGCTGGTGATGGCGGCGGTGTTCCTGCTCCTGCCGCCGCTGCTCGGGCTCGGCCGCCGCCGCGCGTGCGGCCGCGGGCCGCGGCTCTACCTGCACTCGTTCGGCTCCGACCTGCTGTGCCGTCTCTGCCTGCGCCACCGCTGGCCGACCGTGGTCGTGGCGGCGGCCGTGACCGTGGCGCTCGGCTTCAGCATGCGCGGCCTCGAGTTCGACGACGACATCCGCAACATGCGCTCGGCGGGCAACCGCGCGGTGGCCCTGCGCGACGAGGTGATGACGGCCTTCGGCATGCGCTTCTCGCCGATGATGGTGCGCGTCGACGGCGCCAGCGAGGGCGAGGCCGTCGAGGCCGCCCGCGAGCTGGTGCCGGAGCTCGAGGCCCTGGTCGAGGCCGAGGTGCTGGCCAGCGTCGACACCGTCGCGACGGTGGTGCCCCCGCTCGAGCAGCAGCGGCAGGTGATTGCCCGCCTGGCCTCGGCGCGCGCGGATTTCGCCGGCCTCACCGACCGTCTCGAGGCGGCGCTGCGGGGTGCGGGTCTGAGCCCGGAGGCCTTTCGCGCCGGTCTGGAGCACACCCGGCGCGCGTTCGAGGTGACGGCGCCGATGAGCGTGGCCGACCTGGCCGGGACGCCGCTCGAGCGGATGGTGAGCCGCTACCTCGCCCACCACGACGGGGGGGTGTCCACCGCGGTCTACTGCTACCCGCCGGCCGAGAAGTGGCGACGGACGGTGCCGCCGCAGCTCGCGGAGCTGGTGCGGCGGCACCCCGGCACCGCGCTGGTCGGCACCAACGTGATCTCGGCCGAGCTGCGGCGGATCGTCTGGAAGGACTCGGTGCGGGCGACCCTGTTCGGCCTGGTGCTGGTGGCGGGGTTGCTGTGGGCCGACCTGCGGTCGTGGCGCGCGGCAGTGCTCGCGCTGCTGCCGACCGCCCTCGGCCTGGTGTGGATGCTGGGGGCGATGGCCGCGCTCGGCCTGGCGGTGAACTTCCTCAACATCTTCGTCATCACCATGCTGGTCGGGATCGGCATCGACTACGGCGTCCACCTCCTCCACCGTTGGGAGGAGGAAGGGGGCGCGCCGGAGGCGGTGGGCGAGACCGCCAAGGCGATCGCGGTCGCCGCGCTGACGACGGTGGTCGGCTTCGGCTCGCTGGTCACGTCCCACTTCCCCGGCTTGCGCTCGGTGGGCGGGGCGGCGATCCTGGGCGTCGGCGCCGCGGCGCTGCTCAGCGTCTCCCTGCTGCCGGTGCTGCTGTCGTGGTTGCGGCCCCGACTGGGCCCCGGCGGCGCGACCGGAGGGGAGGGGCGGTGCGACGGGAGCTAGGACCGGGCGATCTGGCCTGGAGGTGCCCCGCGGACTGGCTGCCGGACGGGGGCTGGGAGGCGGTCGAGCCCGCCGCGGGCATCGTCGGCCAGGACCGCGCGGTGGAGGCGATCTCGTTCGGCCTGGGCATGCGGGCGGCCGGCCACAACGTGTTCGTGAGCGGCCTCTCGGGCACCGGGCGACTGACCACCATCACCCGCTTCCTGACCTCGCTCGCGGCCGACCGCCCGGCGCCGCCGGACGTCTGCTTCGTCACCGCCTTCCGCTCCCCCGACGAGCCGCGCCCACTGCTCCTGGCGGCCGGCGCCGGGCGGAGGCTGCAGGAGGCCCTGGAGCTGATGCTGGCGGAGCTGGTCGAGCACCTGCCGGCGATCCACCGCGCCCCCGAGCTCAAGCGGCGGGCCGAGCGCTCGGTGGCCGAGCTGCGCCGGCGCGAGCGGCGCCTGGGCGAGTCGATCGAGGCCGAGGCCGCCCGCCACGGCTTCGCCGTGGTCCAGGTCGAGGACGGCACGGCCACGCGGCCCGACATCCTGCCGCTGGTCGGCGGGCGGCCGGTGCCGCTCGAGGAGCTGCCGTCGCTGGTCGAGCAGGGGCAGCTCGACGAGCCGACCGGCCGCCGGCTGCGCGAGCGCTACCAGCGTCTCGCCGACCGGCTCGACGAGATCCTGGTCGAGATCGGGGAGCTGCGTCTGGAAGGGCGGCGGCGGGCCGAGGCGGTGCGGCGCGAGGCGATCCAGCCGTTCCTCGACCTGGTCGTCGACCGGGTCCGCCGGGCGGTCGACGACGAGCGGGCGACGCTGTTCCTGGATGCGCTGCGACTCGACCTGGCCGAGCACCTGGACGCCTTCGTCCCACCGGAGGGGCAGGCGGCTGACCCGGCGCGGCGCGACCGCTGGCGCGCCAACCTGGTGGTCGCGAACGGCGACCGCACCGGCCTGCCGGTGGTGCTCGAGACCGAGCCGACCGCGGCCAACCTGTTCGGCTGCGTCGAGCTGACCCAGGGCGCGGCGGGCGAGGTCGACGGCAGCGCCCTGCGCATCCGGGCCGGCTCGCTGCTGCGCGCCAACGGCGGCTACCTGGTGCTCAACGCCGAGGACGTGCTCGCCGACGGGCAGCTGTGGGCGGCTCTCAAGCGGTCCCTGAAGTACCGGCGGGTGCAGATCCCGCCGCCCGACTCGCCGGCCCCGGGCGCGACCTCGGTGCGGCCCGAGCCGGTGCCGCTCGACGTCAAGGTGGTGCTGCTCGGCGACCGCTCCGTCTTCGACTGGCTCTACCGCTACGACGGTGACTTCCCCGAGGTCTTCAAGACCCTGGCCGACTTCGACAGCGTCATGCCGCCGACCCGCGACAACGCCCTGCGCATCCTCTCCGTGCTGCGCAAGGTCGCCGCCGACGAGGGCCTGCCGCCGCTCGACCGGGAGGGCATGTCGGCGATGCTCGAGCAGGCGGTGGCGCGGGGCCGCTGGCGGCACCGTTTCTCGAGCCGCTTCTCCGACCTCGCCGACCTGCTGCGCGCGGCCGCGGCCCTGGCCGTGGGCGACGGCGCGGGGCGGCTCGGCCGTCGCCACGTCGAGGCGGCCGTGGCCGCCGCCCGCCGTCGCCACGACCTGTCGGAGGAGCGCAGCCTCGAGGCCATCGCCGAGGGCCTGGTCCACCTGGCCACGCGCGGGAGCGCCGTCGGTCAGGTCAACGGCCTGACCGTGCACGACCTCGGCCACCACCGATTCGGTCGGCCGGTGCGCATCTCGGCCCGGGTCGGCCTCGGTCGCGACGGGGTCGTCAACGTCGAGCGCCAGGCCGGCCTGTCCGGGCCGACCCACGACAAGGGGGTCAGCATCCTGACCGGCTTCCTGCGCGGCGTCTTCGCCCAGCGCACCCCCCTCAACATGAGCTGCTCGATCACCTTCGAGCAGTCGTACGGCGGCGTCGACGGCGACTCGGCCTCGTCGACCGAGGTCTACGCCATCCTCTCCGCCCTGGCCCGGGTGCCGCTGCGGCAGGACGTGGCGGTGTCGGGCTCGGTCGACCAGTACGGGGTGGTGCAGGCCGTGGGCGGTGTCAACGAGAAGGTCGACGGCTTCTTCAAGGTCTGCCGGGCCGAGGGCCTGACCGGCGAGCAGGGGGTGATGGTGCCGGCTGCCAACGTCGGCGACCTCCACCTCCCCGGGGAGGTGGTCGAGGCCGTGGCCGCGGGGGCCTTCCACCTCTGGGCGGTGGACTCGGTCGAGGACGGCGTCGAGCTCCTGACCGGGCTGCCCGCAGGCACCTGGGACGACGCGTCCGGCTGGCCCGCCGACAGCGTCTACGGCCGCTGCCAGCGCCGCCTCGAGGAGATGAACCGCCTCCTGAACCGCGCCGGCAAGGAGGGCGAGAGCGCGAGCAACCCCGGCGGCGGCAACGGCCAGCCCCCCGCCACGACCTGAGCCGGCCCGCGAGCCGAGAGGGCCCGACCTCCCGGGGCGCTCGGGAGGGCGGCGGGCCCGTCCTCAGCGGGGCTCGCGCCGTTCCGGCTCCCCTGGTCGACTCTCCCACACCGCGCGCAGGTAGGGCTTGCGCAGCTCGAAGACCCGGGCCTGCTCCTCGACCACCGCCTCCGCGTCCTGGTCGGCGAGCTCGCGCACCCGGCGAACGAACGAGGCGACCCGGGCGAAGTAGAGCGGTGACAGGACCTCGACCACCTGCTGCTTGTGGATCCGGCGGTGGTGGTGGCAGGCGGCGAACTCGAACAGCGTGCGCACCCACAGGTCGGTGGGGAGGAGGAAGGCATCCGGGCCCGAGTCGGCGTGGACCTCGAGCTCGGCGAAGGTCGAGGGCTCCATGATCGCCTGCCAGGCGCCGCGCAGGGTCCGCCACGACTGGTAGAAGTGGTCGACCAGGGCCTGCTCGTCGACCGGGAAGGCCTCCGGCACCTCGGCCGACGGCTCGCCCCACTCGGGCAGCGGCTCGCTGGCCGCGCGCGCCTGCCAGGTCGACTCGGTCTGCTCCATGAGCTGGAACAGGGTGCCCACCACCTGGCGGAACATGGGCTCGAGGCTGGCCGCCGGGTCGCGGGCGTCGTGGACCTTGACCCCGAGGTGGGTCTGGCACACCGGCAGGCCCCGCACCAGGGCCTGCACCGTCAGCCACACGTCGATGCCGAAGCGGGCCACGTCCGAGTCCCACACCGGCTCCGCGAGCAGCTCGCGGGCGAGCTCGCCGGACAGCCCGAACTCGCCGCCGATCGGCTGCCGGACGCGGCGGCCGTACAGGCAGCGCAGCATGTTGTAGACGACGTTGTTGGTGATCGTGCCGTCGTAGCGGAAGCGACGGTAGAGCGGGGCCGCGAAGGCGAAGTCGCCGCTCACCACCGGGCCGAGCAGGCGCTCGACCCAGAGCGGGGTGATGGAGCGCAGGTCGGCGTCGACCAGGGCCACCCCGCGCGCCCCGAGCCGCTCGGCCGCGGCCAGGATCATGCGCACCGCCGAGCCCTTGCCGGGCAGGCCGCGGTAGATGCCGACCACGCCGGCGGCGCCGCGGCCGCGGATGACCTCGAGCGCCGCCTCGCGGGTCGCGTCGAGGGTCGAGCCGCCGTCGGCCACGACCACCGCCGCCGGGGTGCCGGGGACGTGGGCGGCGAGGCCGCTCACCACGGCGTCGACCACGCCGGCGATGGTGGCCCCGTTGTTGAACGAGGGGATGCCGACCACCAGCTCGGCCCGACCGATCCGGTCGAGCAGCTCGCAGGTGATGTCGCGCAGGGGTGAGGTTCCGTTCGTCACCAGGTCCTCCCGGCCAGCAGGTCGAGCA
>CAYTJW010000282.1:0-6751 GCA_964438135.1 uncultured Thermoanaerobaculia bacterium | reverse complement strand
CGCCCCGCCGTCGCGCGCGGGCGGGGCTCTCGACCCGGTCCGGCGTCGCCCGTCGGCGGGCGGTCACCGGACCGTCCCGAGCCGGACGACAGTGGTCAGCGTGGTGCACCCCCTGGAGTGTAGCACCGGCCCGCGGCGGGCAGCCCGGGGCGGGGGCGGGTCGGGTGGCCCCGGTGCGCCTCGGCGGCACGCCGCGGCCGGTGGTAGACTCCGGCGGCAGGAAGGGAAGCGCCGGTCCCCCCGTGAAGACCAGTCCCGCCGTCGGGCTCCTCGTCGCCGCCGCCATCGCGGCGGTGATCGTCGCCCTCGTCTGGGCCTCGGTCCGCGGCCAGGGCAAGGACGAGCGGGTGGCCGAGGAGGCGGACCGGACCGTCATGGCGGAGTACCTCCGGCTGGTCGGCGAGGGGCGGTACGCCGAGGCCTGGGAGAGGTGCCTGGCCGCGAGCTACCGGCAGGAGGTGGCGCGCGAGGCGTTCGTCGCCGCCCACGAGCGGCGGCGCGCGGAGACCGGCGCGCTGGCGGGCGGCCGGCTGCTCCGGGCGAGCCTGCACCGGAACCTCTTCTCGTCGACGCGCGAGCTCCACCTCCTGTACGAGCTGACCTACCCCGGCCGAGTCGAGCGGCAGCACGCGGTGGTGAACGACGCGGACGGGGCCTGGCGGGTCGAGGGGACCTACCACCTCAACGCCGCCGACACCTACGACTTCCTCCTCTGGTGAGGAGCGCGCGACGGAGGCGCCCATGAGGAGCTGTCGGTTCCTGCTCGCTCTCGCGGCCCTGTCCTTGTGCCCCGCCCTCGGCGGGCAGACCCCGGGCGGCGGCGGCTTCGACCCGACCGGGGTCTGGTACGGGATGCACGGGCCTCTCGCCCTGGTGCGGGCGGGGGACACGCTCACCTTCTCCTACTCGGCGGTCTTCGGCGCGACCGGGCACACCTGCGACGGCATCGGCGTGGCGAGGCGGGTCGGCGACGGCAGGTGGGAGCACGTCGACGACGCCGGGACCGTCACCTTCACGACCACGGACGGGGAGGTGACGGTGGAGGCGACCAGCGGGGTCGCGTCCTTCTGCGGCGCGGGCTGGCCGGGGGACCGCTTCGGCGGGGACGGCTGGAAGCCCGCGTTCCGCTGCACGGTCGCCGCCCCGAAGGCGCGCTTCCTCACCGCCGCGCCGTCGCCGGAGCCGCGCCCGGCCTACGTCGTCCAGGGCGACGTGGTCGAGGCGGTCGGCCTGGTCAACGAGGGGACGCCGGCCTGGCTCCTGGCGCGCTTCGTCGGCCCGGAGAGGACCACGGCCGGGCTGCTCGAGCGGGACGACCTCGAGTGCCGCGAGGAGTAGCGCGGGCGGCCCGGGTCCGGCGCCTCACGCCTCAAGGGGTCGTCGCAGCGGCTGGGGCTCCTGCCTGCCCGGCGTAGAAGACCGCCCCGTAGCGTTTCTCGTAGCCGTCGGTCCGCACCAGCTCGACCCTCATCTCCACCCGCATGCCGGGCTGCGGGTCGGCGATGGCGAGCTGGCCGGTGACGCGCTGGCCGCCGTCGAGCTCGACGATGCCGAGGCTCAGCTTGACCTTCTCGAAGTCGGCCGGGAGGGCGTAGGCGTCGGTGAAGGTCAGGAGCGTGCCGGCGGTCTCGAGCGGCACCGCGTCGAAGACGATGTCGACGCCGTCCCACTCGACGTGGCGGCACTGGCGGCAGCGCGTCCGGTAGGGGTAGTTGACGTAGCCGCACTTCCTGCACCGGTAGCCGAGGATCTGCTTCCGCATGGCTCACTCCCTCACGAACGCGAGGCTGACGACGTTGTTGCCGAAGCCGCCGAAGTTGACCGTGAGCCCGGTGCGGGCGTTCGCGACCTGGCGTTTGCCGGCCTCGCCGCGGAGCTGGGTGACGATCTCGTGCGCCTGGGCGACGCCGGTGGCGCCGACCGGGTGGCCCTTGGCCTTGAGGCCGCCGGACGGGTTGAGCGGGATGCGCCCGCCGATTGCGGTCTCGCCGCGCTCGAGCGCGAGGTGGCCCTGGCCCTTGGGGAAGAAGCCCACCTCCTCGCTCTCGGCGATCTCGAGGATGGTGAAGGCGTCGTGGAGCTCGGCGACGTGGACGTCCTCGGGGCGCAGGGCGGCCATCGCCAGCGCCTTCTGCGACGCCAGGCGCACCGCCGTGAGGTCGGTGGGGTCCGGGCGCTCGTGGACCGCGTGGGTGTCGGTCGCCTGGCCGACGCCGGCCAGGCGGACCAGGGGGCGGCCCGAGCGCTCGGCGGCCTCGCGGGTGCCGAGGATGACCGCGGCGCCCCCGTCGGACATCGGGCAGATGTCGAAGAAGTGCAGGGGCTCGGCGATCGGCGGGTTGTTGGTCGCGGCCTCCGGCCCGTCGAGGATGCCCTCCATGCTGATCTGCGTGCGGACGTGGGCGAAGGGGTTCGAGAGCGCGTTGCGGTGGTTCTTGATCGCCACCATGGCCAGGTGGCGGCGGGTCACGCCGTACCGCTCCATGTACAACCGCGTGAACATCCCGGCCAGCGCCGGCAGCGTGACACCGTAGATCTGCTCGGCCAGCGGGTGCGCCATCGACGCCACCAGGTCGGTGGCCTCGAGCGCGTTGACCTCGTTCATCTTCTCGGCGCCGGCGACCAGCACCGTGTCGTGCAGGCCCGACGCGATCGCCATGTAGGCGGTCTTGACCGCCGAGGCGCCGGAGGCCGGGCCGTTCTCGACCGTCTCGGCGCCGACCGGCCACAGGGCCAGGTGGTCGACCAGCGCGCTGGCCACGGCGACCTGGTGGTTGGCCCGCGCGGCGGCCATGTTGGCGACGAAGACGTGGTCGACGGTGTCGAGCCTCGCGTCTCGGAGCGCCAGCACCGAGGGGTAGGCGGCGATCTCGACCAGGGGGTAGTCGAGACGCCCGAAGGAGGTGATGCCCAGGCCGATGACGTAGACGTCGCGCATGGTCAGTGCCTCCTGGCGATGAGGGCGGTGCCGGTGGAGTCGTACCGGGCGCGGGTGGCGGCGAGGAAGTCGGGCGCCATCCGCGGCGGGTCGGTCGGCGGCAGGATGCCGTCCTCGGCCTTCGCCAGCAGGGCCGCGGGCACCGGCCGCGAGCCGACGATCAGGGAGCCGCGGGCGCGGTCGAAGAGGGCGCGGGTGAGCGCGTACGAGGGGGCGCCGCCGAGCTCGTGCGGGATGTGGAAGCGCTTCTCGAGCTGGTACTCGATCATCCAGCGGCGGAAGCCGATCGGCGACTCGGCGACAACCAGGACCTCCTGGTGGCCCAGGATGTCGACGTGGTACTCCATCTTCGCCGCGAAGGCGTGGGCGCCGACCCTCAGGCCCCGGTGCATCCCCAAGGTGTGCAGCGACATGCCGGTCGAGGCGTTGACCGTGCGGCCGTTGACGACCGCGGCCAGGTGGCCGTCGACCTGGGCGACCAGCACGTACTGGTCCTGGGAGCGGTGCTTGTAGTGGGCGAGGAGCTCCGCGTACACCCGCGCCGAGACGACGTCGTAGAAGTCCCGCTCGTGGTGGACCAGGGCCTCGACGTGGGGGAGGATGTCGGGGATCGCGTCGCGGTCGACCTGTCGGATCACCATCGGCTCCCCGGTGGCGAGGATCACGACCTTGGGTGGGAACGGCGGCAGCGGCGTGTCCACCGTGCGGAGCAGGCGCTCGAGGTCGACGGTCATGGCGGGCCTCCGTTTCGGTCCCGGCATGCTACCACGCGCCGACTCCGCGGGGCGCGGAGCGACGCGCGGCTGCGGTACCCGTGCGGGGGCGCGCCTCGGCATTCCGTCAAACACGAACCTGGTTCGAGAATGCGAGGGTGGGCGGGGGCACGGAGGCGGGCGTTTTCATCCTCCGTGGTGTCAACCGCCAGGTTGTCATGAGCGACTGGCACGCTGCCGGGCGCGCCGGTCAGCGCCCTTTCGGCGCGGCCCGGAGAACCGGGATCCGTCTCAGGGCGCCGCGGCCGACCAGGCGCTGGTGTTGCCCCTCTCGAAGCCGTCGGCGAAGAGGGTGTCCGGGTCGAGGTAGCACGGTCCGAGCTCGGAGCTGTCGTGGTCCGAGCTCATGGCCTGGGCGGCGAGGGCCCAGAACGGGTTGACGGTGACCGTGGTGCTGACGCTGCCCGTTCCACTCGCGTCGGTGACCAGGGTGGAGCGGCTCAGGAAGGTGTGCGCCTCCCCGTGGCCGGTGGGGTCGCAGGCCGGGCTCTGGTAGAGCTCGACGTAGAAGGTCGTCGACGGGGTGCTGTCGAGCGACAGGGTGACCTGCCCGGTCGAGGGGTCGTAGGCGGCGACGAGGGGGAAGTTCTGCAGGTTGTTGGTTCCGATGTCCCCGTCGCCGGCGTCGTTCGCCGTGACGCCGTCGTCCTCGAGGTCGACGGCGAGGCCGGCGTTGCCGTGGATCGAGTTGCCGAGGACCCAGCTCCCGGCGCAGGAGTCCAGGGTCACGCCGTCCCCGCCGTTGTGGGCGATCACGTTCGCAGCGCCGGCCGAAGCGCCGCCGATCTGGGTGTCGCAGGTGTAGTACCCGGTGCGGATGCCGGAGCCGCCGTTGCCGATCGGGGACAGCCCGTCGGCGCCGACCCCGATCAGGTTGCCAGAGATCACGTTGTCGACCGGATCCCCGTCCATCAGCAGGATCCCGTCCCCGAGGTTGCCGGAGATGACGTTGCCGGCCCCGGGGTCCGTGCCGCCGATGGTGTTGTTCCCGGCGTCGTAGGCGACCCGCACCCCGCAGCCCTGGTTGGGCAGCGGGACGGTGCCGTCCCAGTCGGTGCCGATCCGGTTGCCCTGGATCAGGTTGTACTGCGTCAGCTCGCTCTGGATGTGCACCCCGTGGTGGAGGTTGCCAGAGATGAGGTTGGCCACGCTCCACGTCGTGCCGCCGACGGTGTTGTCGCTGGTGGCGCTGGTCGTGCTCTGGAAGAACACCCCGTACCCGTTGGGGATCGCGGCGGTGCCGCTGGCGTCGGCACCGATGACGTTGGCCCACACCACGGTGTCGGTGGCCTGGGCGATGACGATGCCGTGCGACGTGTTGCCGGACACCAGGTTGCCCAGGTTGCGCGTGGCGCCGCCGATCGTGTTCTCGTCCGCGATCGTCCAGATGCCCTTGTCGTTGGGGACAGCCGCCGTGCCGCTCGCGTTCGTGCCGACCAGATTGCGGAGGATCAGGTTGCCGGAGGAGTGGAGGCTGATGCCGATGCCGCCGCTGCCCGAGACGAGGTTGCCGGCGCCAGCCGTGGTGCCGCCGACCTGGGCAGCCCCGCCGACGTAGATGCCGAAGGAGCTGCTGCCCGACAGGCCGGCGGTGCCCGAGCCGTTGCAGCCGACGTAGTTGCCGAGGATGAGGTTGCCGCTCGTGCCGACGTTCGTCATGAGGTCGATGCCGTTGGCCGAGATCACGTTGCGTGCCGCAGCGGTCGTGCCGCCGACCGTCGTGGCACTGCTGAGGACGAGCACACCGTGGTCCGTGCAACCGTGCGGCGAAGCTCCGCTGCTCGAGGTGCCGACCCGGTTGCCCTCCACGTAGTTGCCGTTGCCACTGCTGGCCTTGAGGCAGTCGTCGAAGCCCTGCAGCGTCATCCCGCGCACGGTCGAGCTCCCGCCCCAGAGGTCGATGCCCCAGCCGTCGAAGGCGGCCGCGGTGAAGACGATGTCGCACCCGCCCGACTGCGTGTCGGCGTCGACGGTGACCGCCTCGGTCAGGGCCGGGGACAGGCCCGACGCCTGGATGACGAGGTCCAGCGGCACGGGGCAGGCGAAGCCGAAGGCGATGCTGTCCGCCCCGGCCGAGGCGTTGGCCTCGTCGATCGCGGCGAACAGAGTGCAGGTGCCGGTCGCGGTGTGGCACACACCGTCGCCGGGGTTGTCGTCGTAGTCCCCGGCGGTGGAGACGACGACGAACGTGGCGCGGGGCGCGCTGCGCAGCAGCCGCGGCTCGTCCGCGTCGCGCGGCAGCGCGACCAGGTCGCTCAGGGCGTCGGGGTTGAGCCGCATCGGCAGGAGCGCCGCAGCGTCGAGGGGGATGTCGAGCCGGTCGGCGGCCGGGAGGTTGCGAGCCTCGAGGGCGTCGCGGTGAGCCTGCAGCTCGAGCCACCCCGCGCCCGGCCGGCCGAGCACCACCTCGAGCCCCTCGCCTCCGGGGTCGAGCACCGCCAGCTCGTCGGTCGGCAGCACCGACAGCCGGCAGCGCACCAGCCGGGCAGCAGGGGAGAGGCGCCCGGCCGCGGCGAGTCGGACGCTCGTCTCGCCGCGGTAGCATCCCCGAGCGTCCGGAGCGAGCACGTGCACCACCCCGTCCGCGGTCAGCGCCGCCAGCTCGACCGTCGAGTCGGTGCCGTCGAGGAGGTCGGCAGGGACCACCGACAGCACGTCGGTGCCGAGCGCGAGTCGCTCGACCTCGGGCGGCCCGACCCGTGCGCGCAAGCGCGAGTCCTGGGTCAGGCGGCGGTCCCGTCCCCACACCACCACCACCTCGCGGCCGCAGGCGAGCACCAGGTCCGCTGCCGAGCCGTTGCCGAGCTGGCTGACCTGCACCTCGCTCGCCGCCGCCGGCAGCGGGATCGCCTCGGGCGCAGCGTTGGCGGCGCCCTCGTTCGACTCGAGCACCAGCAGCACCGGGCCGCCGCCGCCGACCACCGCCACCGCCAGGTCGTCGAGGCCGTCGCGGCGGTTGAGGTCGCCGGCGCCGAGGGCGGTCACCTCGCCGGGGAGGGCCACCGCCCGGGGCGTGCCGAGACCGCCGCGGCCGTCGCCG
>CAYTJW010000281.1:0-6753 GCA_964438135.1 uncultured Thermoanaerobaculia bacterium | reverse complement strand
CCACACCCCAGCCCCCTGCGCTGCCGTCCAACCCGCGAATCGCTCAGGTTAGGTTGTAGAAGCACCCGTCGGCCGGGGGCACCGCACCCGGGCGCGCCTCGAGGTAGTCGACCGAGAACTCGAGGTAGGTCGAGGGGTGAAAGCGGTGGACCTCCGCGCGGTAGGCAGGGTCGGACCCGGGCGCGTCGGCCCACCGCTCGACTCCGGTGATCAGGTAGACGTCATGCTGGCCGATCTGGTCCTCTCCAAACGCGTAGTCGAAGGGGTATGGCCAGGACTGCGAGGGGTCGGGCTCGCGGAAACCTCCGCAGACGGCTTTCTGTGTGAACCTGGTCTCGACGACGCGCTCCGCCGCTGCGTCCCTCACGATTTCTCGTCGCCCGACAACGCCCAGGGTCTTGGGAGCCGTGCCTGTGCCACACTCGGCTAGCACAGGCTCGGTTTCTCGCTGAGGGGGGGGAGGCGCCTCTTCTGGGAGCCGGCGGCTGTTGATCATGCCTGTGAAGTACGGGAACATCTCGTAGCCGATCATCGCGCCGGTCGGGACCTGCGCGGCGAACCAGCTTCCAGCCAGGGCCTGATGGAGCTCGGCCGGTAGGTTGGGCGAATCGGCGACCTCGGAGCCGAAGCGGTACGACGTGCCGTCGGGGTACGACACCTCGGCCAGAAAGGGTGCGTCTGTCACGCCGAACTGCTCCGCGCAGTGTGGCGGGGGGCTCTCGCTCTCGCTTGGAGACCAGGTACCGTACCTGAGGGTGATGTCCGCGCTCGCCTCTCCGTCGCCGTTCAGGCTCGGCGCCATTGTCGGGATGGACACGGTCCTGAGGAGGGGCGTCGTTGGGTTGTGGCCCGGGTCCGGGAGGTAGGTGAAGCTCACCTTCCGCTCGACGGAGCCGGTAGGCCCGATTGCCTTGATCCGCCGCAGGAGCCACGGTCGAAAGGCCAGACCGCCACAGTCGGGCTCGTCGTCTTCGCAGTACTCGAAGACCAGGCGGTTGGCGGGATGGCCGCCGTCCCAGGGCCCACGGACGATCTCGGTCAGGAACAGGCCGCTGAGGTCGTCCTCGAAGTGGTCGATGTCCACCACCCCCACGGCCTTGCGGTAGTTGTTGTTGAGCGCGGGCTCGAGCCGGCGCCGGTGCCGATAGACCGTGCCCGCGCCGTCCTCGACGTCCGCACCGAGGAGAATCCAGCTCTGCTCGTCCTCAGGGTCAGGGCCCCAGATCGGACGAACGCGGAGGTTGCTGCCATCCCACGTGTAGCACGTCTCGCCCTCGCTCAGCACGCAGAGGTAGTCCCGCCAATCCGGCCCCTGGCCAGGCGAATCCCATGCCTGAGCGTTGTACAGGTAGTGCTTCGCTCCGCTGGGGTCGACCCAGGCCAGCGGGCGCTCGAGGCTGGGGCCCTCGGCACATCCCCCGTCGCCGAGGTCTCGATTCACGCACTCGGCGTCCATCTGGAGCCTCGGCGGCCGGAGGTCCCAGCCGAAGCCGTAGTTGGCGACGCCGTCGCCTATCGACACCGAGGTCGTGATTGTGCTCACGTCCGGGCGCCAGCACATCACGTGCCGGTGGGCGAAGAGCTTGCTGTTGAAGTGCAGGGCGATGTCGTACGCCAGGCCGCCGTCGGTGGCGATGGTCGAGAGCGGCACCCTGAACGTCAGGTTGCCGTTCGCGAGGTTCACCGACTCGTCGGCGGAGAGGTCGTAGGAGGTCGAGCTGTAGCCCTTGGCCTCACCGGGGAAGTCCTCTGTCGCCGGGCTTGGCACTGGCGCCAGCCAGCAGAAGAGCATCACGAGGGCGGCGGTGAAGACGTGGCGCGGGGGCGTGCACATGGTGGCCTCCTCAGGGCAGGACGACGCGAGGTACGCAGCTCGCGATCCGACGACCGAGCACCCGGCGGTTGTTGGCGCCGTTCTCCGGGTCGGTGGGGTCGGGGGTGATGGTGAGGGAAACGTCAAACTCCACTTCCGTGTCGTCGGCCGGTGTCGCCCAGAGCTGCGTGAGCTTGTAGACCCACAGGCCGGGGCTGATCTCGCTCGGCGCCTGGTCGGCCGAGAAGGTCTGATCCCGGAGAGCGTAGGCCACGCTCAAGGACCCGGGAGGGACGTGGGCGTGACCGAGCGTGATGCTCACGGCGATGCCGATGGTCAGGGTGAGGTCGGTGCCGACCACTTGAGGCATGGTGGTCCACCCCTGGCCGGTGAGCACCATCAGGTCCAGCGGGGCAGCGTCCCAGGTAGGCGAGGGTCCACCCTCTGACCGCCAGGCGCGGACGAAGTCGACCTCGGTCACCACCTCCTCGCAACCCGCCGGGGGGGAGGGGCACTGGTTGCCCGTGTCGACGCCCAGGTAGGTCTCGCTGACGCCCAGGGTCTCGGGGCTTCCCGAGGACCGTCCGAACGGGTCGGTGAGCTCCTTCACGCCGAACATGCCGAGAAAGGGACCGTCACTCGGCGCGGTCCAGAGCGCCACGTGCCACTGCCCGTCGGAGGACATCGAGTACAGGTTCTCGGCTGTGCCACCCAGGTCGGGAGGCATCGGCGGGAGGTCCATGATCGCGTCGTCCCGGTACCTGCCGGCGACGAGGTAGGGTTGCTGACAGCACCACTCGACGCGTTGGTAGCGGACCATCACTCCGTTCACCTGATGCGCTGGGTCGGCGTTGGCCCACGCGACGTACGGCGTCCCGGGCTCGTCTACCCGAACCAGGCGCAGGCGGCCCTCGTCGATCGAGGCGGTCAGGCCAGAGTAGGAGATCGGCGCACCCTCGTCGTCGAAGTTGGCCTGGAGGGTCGGCGCTCCGATCGCGTCGCCGAGGTCGTCTGCTGCCACTGGGATCCACCGGTTGACGTCGAACACGTTGTCGCCCTCGCCGTTGGGAGGCAGCTCCTCGACCAGGTTGTCGGGGTCCAGCACCACCTCGAGGTCGACGAGGCACCACGTCTCGCCCGCCGGGACGATGGAGGCGGGCAGCACGAGCTCGGGGTAGACCGGGGTGCCGCCCTCGGTCTCGACCGTGGCGACCTGGACTCGGCCGAGGTTGTGCCATTCGCCGCTGTCGCCCCCCGCCACTCGGCCTCGGGCGCGGAGCTCGACGGTCACGTCGTGGGTGCTGACAACCTCGGAGCCGAGGGTCACCGACAGCACGAACGGGGTGTTGACGGTGAGGGTCTCGAGGCGGGTCCAATTCTGGCCGTCCGGGGAGACGCTCCACGCTTCGATTCTCGTCTGGGGAAGGGAGTAGACCATGAGGTTCGGCACCAGGCCGTGCTCGACGTTGAACACCAGATCGGTCGGGTCCTTGCTGGTGTCGTCGAACACCCCGTGAAGCGTCCACGCGCCGGCGACCTCCGGGGAGCTTTCAGGCAGGGCGATGCGGCAGAGGTCGTACGTGGCGAGCAAACCGGCGGCAAGGGCACCGCCGATCCGCGCGGCGGTTCCGGGCTCGGGCGCATCAGGCGGGCACGTCACAACGCCGCAGGTCGTCGTGCTGCCGTCCTTGCACGCCGTGTAGCTGACCGCGCGCTGTGCCTCGCTGCCGACTGCCCTGAGGGCGCAGCCGTTGTTGACGACCACCTGGCGTAGCTCGAGAGTGGTACCCGCGAGGGCGCTGGTGACCGTCATGCCGCCCTGCACGAGTCTCGGCTCGCTCGCGAACTCGAGCCTCGCGCCCGGCAGCATCTGCATCTGCGACAGGAGGCCGGAGCGGTCCTTGGTCATGAACTGGAGCGTGAACTGGTTCTGGCCTCGCGGTGGCGGCCAGGTGGGGGTGTCGTCGAGGTAGAGGGTCGCCGTGACGTCGAGGTACGGCGGGGTCCCCTTCTTCTTGGGCGCCGTGAAGCTGATCGAGTTGGCTTCGAGGCTGCCCCACCGGAACACGAACGAGGCCGAGTCCTGCAGATAGGGGAAGAACAGCTTCAGCATCGAGTAGTGAGCCGGCACCGAGGTGGTCCTGTTGATCCGGCCGTAGTCGTCCCCCCGGAGTGAACCGCCAGTGAGGAACTCCGCCGCGGGCGGCGGGTCGGGCGCCGCCGACCACGTGAGGTCCGCCGCTGCCCAGTCGCCGAAACGCTCGGGATCGACGAAGTCCCCGAAGGGGGGCTCCGAGGGTTGACAGCCGAGGATGGAGCCGCCCTCGGTGGGGGGCGTGGGATGGCCCGAGCTTCCCGGGCGAAGGTGGGTGACGTCCCGACTGGAGCTCTGCAGGATCTGTCCACTGAAGGCGTCGACAAAGGCGGTGAGTCGCAGGTAGCGCCGCCCGCTCGGAGCTGCGACCTCGACTCGCCACACCCGGCGGTAGTCTCTGAGGATGAGCCGCGTGGCCGCTCTTTCCGCCGGCGTCGCCCCAGGGCGCCACCCCGGGCGCGCGGCCGAGAACGCGTCCGCCGCGATCCGCTCGGCTTCTGCCGCGGAGATGGCCGGGCCTCGGGGCGCCTCGGTCTCGCCGCCGTGGAGGACGACACCGGTGATGGCGAGAATGGCCCCCTCGGGTGACACCACGGCGCGGATGTCGTCCTCGCTCGCGAACCCGGCCACGAGCTGCCGGATCGAGACCTCGTAGCCGTCGCCGACCTCGGTGACCCACTCCAGCCGGTAGAAGGTCTCGGGCGCTGCGGGGTACAGCTCGGCGTGGACCCGCAGGAAGGAGACCACGACGTCGCGAGGAAGCGAGTCGGTCGGCGGCGTGAGGCGCCCGGACAGCTGCACCAGGTGACTCCGGTCGTCAAGCCGGTAGCCGTCCACCTGGGGGAGGAATCGGAGGCTGGACGGGAGGGTCTGAGGGTCGACGCCCTGAGCCCCGCCCGGCGCAGCGATCGAGGTGACGGCCAGAGCGAGAAACGCGGCGAGAACGTGCCAACACACTGCGTTGTTGCCTCTCACAGGTACCTCGTGGCAGGCCAGGGTTTGCCTTTGGCGAGTGGTTCGACGGCGGACGCTACCGCGGCCCACGGCGCGTGTCAAGCTCGTGGTTCCGGGCCGCCTGCCAGGTCGTGGCAATGGGCGAGTTGCAGACGCCCGGCTTGCGCCGGGTCGAGGTCGCCCGCTGCTGGTCGCCGGAGGAGTCTGCCGGGCTCGAGGAGCTGGGGCGTCGCCCCGGCCGACCCTTCGTCCGCTCCTCCGACCGCGCCGAGGAGGTCCTCCGGGAGCCGCCGGAGGTGAGCCCGCAGGCCGCCGTGGCGACAGCGGCTCTGCCCGCGCCGCTGGCCGACCCGGGCGGGCGGTGGCTGACCCTCGGGCGGCGCCGACGGCACCGGAGTACCATGACCAGCCGTGGCGCCCGCACCCGACCGGCTGCTGGTCCTCCACCTCTCCACCGAGCGCGGCCTGCGCGGCGGCGAGAGGCAACTGCTGCTGCTGGCGCGGGGGCTCCTCGCCCACGGTCTCCACCAGGCGGTGGCGGCCCCCGCCGCCTCGCCCCTCATTGGCCAGGCGGCCGAGCTGGGTCTCGCCACGGTCGCGCTCGTCCCCCGCCCGGCCTGGCACCCGCTCTCCCTGCTCCGCCTCGCCCGCTGGCTGCGCGCTCACCCGGGCGCGCTGGTCCACGCCCACACCTCGCCCGCCCTGACCCTGGCCGCGGCGCTCCGGCGCCTGGCGCCGGTCGGCGCCGTGGTCCACACCCGCCGGGTCGCTTTCCCCCTCCGGCGGGGCCGCAAGTACCGCACCGCCGCCGACCGCTACGTCGCCATCTCGGGCGCCGTCGCCGGAGCCCTGCTCGCGGCCGGCCTCGAGGAGGCGCGACTCGGGGTGATTCCGAGCGCCGTCGACCTCGAGGCGGTGGATGCCGCCGCACCCACCGCCGAGCTGGCGCGCGAGCCGGGGCGGCCGACGGTCGGCTGCGTCGCCGCCCTGTCGCCCGAGAAGGGCCACGCCACCCTCCTCGCGGCCTGGGCCGAGGTGAGTCGCTCCCTCCCCGGCGCCCGCCTGGTCCTGCTCGGCGACGGGCCGGAGCGGCCGCGGGTGGCGGCGGCCGTCGCCCGCCTCGCGCCCGGGACGGTCCTCCTGGCCGGTCACCGCGACGACGTGCCGGCCTGGCTCAAGGCGCTCGACCTCTACGCCCAGCCGTCGCTGGCCGAGGGCCTGGGCTCGTCGGTGCTCGACGCCATGGCCTGCCGCCTGGCGGTGGTGGCGAGCGCGACCGGCGGCCTGCCCGAGGCGGTCGCGGACCGCCAGACCGGCCTGCTGGGCCCGCCCGGCGACGCCGGCGCCCTGGCTGCGGCGCTGCTCGCCCTGCTCGGCGAGCCGGACCGCGCCGCGGCCATGGGCTCAGCCGGCCGCGCCCGGGTCGAGGCCCTCTTCCGGCCGGAGACGATGGTCGAGGGCTACCTGCGCGTCTACCGCGAGGCGACGCGAGCAACCTAGCCCCGCCCCACCTGGACGTGGACGTGGACGTGGACGTGGTCGTGGACGCGGTCGTGGTCGTGGCCCTCGACCTCCATTCGCCTCGGTGTTACCTTGGAGCTCATGGCAGCCACGCGCGAGGACCTGCTGCTCCTGGTGGTGGCAGTGCAGAACGGGCTCATCCGCCACGCCCGGCTGCTGGAGCTGGTCGAGGCGCTGGAGGAGGGGCGGGGCCCGGCGCGGGGCCTGCTGCTCGCGGCGGGGGACGTCGCGGAGACCCAGCTCGAGGCGCTCGAGCGCCGGCTGGTGACCGAGGCTCTGGCCCGGACCGGCGGCAACCAGGCCCGTGCCGCCCGCCTCCTCGGCGTCTCCCGCGCCGGGCTGGCGATGAAGCTCAGGCGGCTGGGGATCG
>CAYTJW010000280.1:0-6755 GCA_964438135.1 uncultured Thermoanaerobaculia bacterium | reverse complement strand
GGTCATCGCCGCCATCCGCGCCACCATGCGCGAGCACGGCGAGGCCCTGGCCCGCGCCGCGCACGAGGAGACCCGGCTCGGCCGGTTCGAGGACAAGGTGGTCAAGAACCGCCTCGTCACCGACAAGACGCCGGGGCTCGAGGACCTCGCCCCGGCCGCGGTCACCGGCGACCACGGCCTGACCTTGCTCGAGCCGGCGCCGTTCGGCGTGATCGGCGCCATCACCCCCTGCACCAACCCGACCTCGACCATCATCTGCAACACCATCGGCATGATCGCGGCCGGCAACACGGTGGTGTTCAACGTCCACCCCTCCGCCGCCCGCTGCTCGGTGCAGACGGTGGCGCTCCTCAACCGCGCCATCACCTCTGCCGGCGGCCCGGCCGACGTCGTCACCTGCGTCGCCGACCCCACCGTCGCCTCGGCCCAGGAGCTGATGCGCCACCCGGGCGTGCGGCTGCTGGTGGTGACCGGCGGCGGGGCGGTGGTCAAGGCGGCGATGGCCTCGGGCAAGCGCGCCATCTGCGCCGGCCCCGGCAACCCGCCGGCGGTGGTCGACGAGACCGCCGACCTCGGCAAGGCGGCGCGGGACATCGTCCGCGGCGCCTCGACCGACAACAACATCATCTGCGTCGACGAAAAAGAGGTCATCGCCGTCGCCGCCATCGCCGACGAGCTGGTGCGGGCCATGGCGGCGAGCGGGGCGGTGGTCCTGCCCCCGGACCGGCTGCCGGCGCTGGAGCGGCTGATCTTCACCGCCCAGCACGGCCCCCGCCAGCACGCCGAGGTCAACCGCGACCTGATCGGCAAGAACGCCGGCGTCATCCTCGGCCACCTCGGCATCCCCGCCGGCGACGAGGTGCGGCTGGTGGTGGTCGAGGTCGGCGCGGACCACCCCCTGCTGTGGACCGAGCAGATGATGCCGGTCATGCCAGTGACCCGGGTGGCGAACGCCTCCGAGGCGATCGACCTGGCGGTGGCGGTGGAGGGCGGCAACCGCCACACCGCGGTCATGCACTCCCGCCACCTCGACCACCTGTCGCGCATGGCCAGGGCGTGCGACTGCTCGATCTTCGTCAAGAACGGCCGCTCCCAGGCCGGCCTCGGCCTCGACGGCGAGGGCCACTGCTCCTTCACCATCGCCAGCCCGACCGGCGAGGGGCTGACCGGCCCCCGCTCCTTCTCCCGCTGGCGGCGGTGCGTGCTGGTCGACCACTTCCGGATCACCTGATGCGGCACTTCTCGGCCCTGGCCGCGCTCGAGCTCGACGACCTGCCGGCCGGGGTGGTGGCGGTCGACGCCCTGGCCAAGAAGGCGCCGATCGCCCTCCTGCGCTGCGGCACCATCACCCGCGGGCGCTTTCTCATCGTCCTCGGCGGCACCCCGGCGGCGGTCGAGGAGGCCTTCCTCGAGGCGCTCTCGGCCGGCGCCGGCGCGGTCGCGGACCAGGTCCTGCTGGCCGACGCCGAGCCCCGCCTGGTCGAGGCCGTGCTCCACGCCCGCCGCGCCCCGGGCGACGGGGCCCACGCGGTGCTCGAGACGCCGACCGTGTCGTCGCTGGTGCTGGCCTGCGAGCGGGCCCTCAAGGGGACGCCGGTCGAGCTGGTCGAGCTGCGGCCCGGCGACTCGGGGCTCGGCGGCAAGGGCCTGGCCGTGCTGCGCGGCGACCTGCACGACGTCGAGGCGGCGGTGGAGATCGCGGGCGCCGCCCTGGCCGAACGGGGCCGGGAGCTCTCGACCCGGCTCGTCGCCGCGCCGCACGAGGCGCTGCTGCGAGCTCTCGCGGGGGCGACCGCCTACGCGGCCTCCCCCACCCTCGAGCTCGACGGGGAGGTGGGCTGATGCAGCTCGGCCGGGTGGTGGGTGTGGTCGTGCCGTGCGTGGTCACGCCCGGCCTCGCGGGCGTGCCGATGCTGATCGTCCAGCCGCTCGACCGCTCGGGGAGGCCGCACGGCAAGACCGTGGTCGCCGCCGACCCGACCCGCATGGCCGGGCCGGGCGAGCTGGTCTCCTTCGAGGGCGGCCGCGAGGCGGCGCTGCTGTGCGACCCCTGGTACGTGCCGGTCGACCACGCCGTGGTCGGCATCGTCGACACCCTGCACGTGCCGGGCGAGGAGGGGGTGGCGCCGTGATCCTGGGCGTCGTCGCGGGCGAGATCACGTGCACCGTCACCCACCCCTTCTACCTGGGCAAGAAGCTGCTGGTGGTGGCCCGCACCGACCCGGCCGGCACGCCCTTCCCCGACTCGGTCATCGCCGTCGACTCGGTCGGCGCCGGGGTCGGCGAGCGGGTCCTGGTCAACGACGAGGGCAACGGCGCGCGGGGGGTGTTCGGCTCCACCGACGCCCCGGTCCGCTCGGTGGTCGTGGCCATCGTCGACGCGGTCGACCTCGACTGAGCGAGAGGCCGGCCGCCCGGGCGGAGCGCCGAGCTCGCCGCCCGGGCAACGCCGGGGCGCCACTGCAGCCCGGATTCACGACCGCGCAACCGGGCGACGGCTCGCCGCGTACCTCCCCGACGAGTGGGGCGCCCCCCGGGTTCGAGGCCGAGAGGGAGGTGGAGCATGTCGCCGAAGCCGACAGCGGAGATGGCGTTCCTGGCGGTGCTGTGCGTCGCGGTCGCGACCGGCGCCGCGGCCGCGACCTCGTGGGTCGCGACCGTGGCCCACAACCCCGGCGTCGGCGCGAGCGTCTGGAGGTCCGACGTGGCGCTCCTCAACCCCTGCCCCGAGCCGGCGACCGTGGAGCTCACGCTCCACGCCGCGGCCGGGGACTTCACCGCCACCTCCACCATCGCCGGCAACGCCGAGCAGGTCCTCGAGGACGTGGTCGGCCAGCTCGTCGACGGCGACGCCTCCGGCTCGCTCGAGGTCCACGCCAACCGGCCGCTGCTGGTCTCCTCGCGAACCTACACCCTCGCCGCCGGCGGGACCTACGGCCAGTCCCTGGACGGGGTGACCGCCGAGGAGGCGCTGGGCCGGGGCGAGTCGGCGCTCCTGAACCAGCTCAGGGAGGACGGCGCGTTCCGCACCAACCTCGGCGTCCTCAACCTGGGCCTGTCCCCGGCGGCGGTCGACGTGCGCCTGTCGGACCACGACGGCTCCACCGTCGGCACCTTCCGGCTCCTGATCGCCGCCGGTCGCGTGGTCCAGGACCTCCGCCCCTTCGCCGCCCGCTTCGGCCGCACCGACGTGACCGGCGGCTCCGCCCGGGTGACGGTGGTCGTGGGGTCCGGAGTGGTCGCCTACGCGTCGGTGGTGGACAACGTCACCGACGACCCGACGACGGTCGCCATGCGGGTCGCCCCCGACTGCGACGCGCCGCCCGAGATCGAGGACAGCCTGGCCGTGGTCGAGGGCATGACGGTGACCGAGCTCGCGACCGGCAACCCCGGCTACCGCCGCTTCCGCCTCGACTACGCGCAGCCCTCGGACCACGACCACCCCGACGGCGGCCAGCTCTCGCAGCTCGTCACCCTCCTCTACCGCTCTGCCGATGCGCCGGTGGTGCTCGAGGTCGAGGGCTTCACCAGCGCCCACCCCGACCAGCTGGTCGAGCTGACCGCCTCCCTCGAGGCCAACCAGGTCAAGGTGGAGCACCGCTTCTTCGGCGGCTCGACGCCGGTCCCCGCCGACTGGGGCCTGCTCACCGTCGCCCAGGCGGCGACCGACCTCCACCGCGTCGTCGCGGCCCTGCGGCCGATCCTGACCGGCCCGTGGATCTCCTCCGGCCACGGCCAGGGAGGCCTGACCGCGGTCTGCCACCGCCGCCTGTTCCCCGACGACGTCGACGGCACGGTGCCCTACTCGGCGCCGATCTCGCTCGGCGCCCCGGACGAGCGGTACGTCGCCTTCCTCGCCGGGGTCGGCGACGCGCCCTGCCGGGAGCGGGTCGTCGCCCTGCAGCGGGAGGCGCTCAGCCGCCGCCAGGCGATGCTCGACCTCCTGGCCACCTCGCCCGGCACCCGCTCGCTGTCGTTCGAGCGGATCGGCGGCGCTGACAGCGCCCTCGAGGCGGTGGTCCTGGAGCTGCCGTTCAGCTTCTGGCAGTTCTTCGGCGGGCCGTCCTGCGCCGAGGTGCCGGAGGTGACGGGCAGCGACCAGGAGCTGTTCGACGCCCTCGACGGCTTCGTCGGCTTCGCCAGCGCCGCCGACGGCTACCTGGCCTTCCTCGCGCCCTACTACGTTCAGGCCCACGCCGAGCTCGGCTACCCGGCGCTGGCCACCGAGCACCTCGCCGACCTGCTCCGGACCGGAGCGCCCACCCTCGAGGCCGGGGTCCTGCCGGAGGGGGTGACGGCGACCTACGACCCGGCGCCGATGGCCGACCTCGCCGCCTGGGTGGCGAGCCAGGGGAGCCGGCTGCTGTTCATCTACGGCGAGGACGACCCGGTGGCGGCGGGGGCGTTCGAGCTCGGCGAGGCGGTCGACTCGTACCGCTTCGTGGCCCCGGACGGGAACGACGGGGCGGGGATCTCCTCCCTCGCCGCGGCCGACCGGGAGCAGGTGCTCGACATCCTCGAGCGCTGGGCCTCACAGCAGCCGTAGGCCCGGCGCGCTCCCGCCGGCGCTCCTCCGCCGCCCCGCCGCGGCCCGGGCCAGTCCGGGCGCGGCGACTGCGGGCCACGGATCCGGGTACACTCGCCTGGTGCGCCAGCATCGGGACCGTGGTGTGGGCCCGCACCCGGGGCCTCGGAGCGCCGCTCTGGCCGCGCTCGCCCTCCTGCTGACCACGCCGCGCCCGGCGTCCGCCGAGGCGCCTGCCGTGGTCAACGGCGGCTTCGAGGCGCCGACCATCGCCGAGGCGGTCGCCGCCGGGGCGAGCGGCGACGGGTCGACGTGGGCCGCGCACTTCGACGTCCCGGGATGGGTCGACAGCGAGTGGTCCGGGTACAACCGCAGCATGGTCGTCGACGGCAGCCAGAACTTCTTCTGGAACGACCCTGTCGACCAGTCCCTGCAGCAGACCATCGCCACCTCGGTTGTCGCCGAGCCGGGCTGGACCTACGCCGTGCGCTACTTCCGGCGGGTCGACCGTTCCCCCGGCGCCATCGCCGCCGGGAAGACGATCGAGTTCGGCGCGCAGCTGCTGGTGGGCGCCGAGGTGGTCGACGAGGAGCACGTCACGGACGCCGTCGGCGAGGGGCTGCGGACGCTCGTCTACACCACGGACGGGGCCCACCCTGCCGACGACCCGGTGACGCTCCGCTTCTGGGCCGACGCCAGCGCCGGCTGGACCGGCGGCGACCAGATCCAGAGCGTGCTCGTCGACGCCGTCGCTGTGTCGCTGGCGCCGTTCCAGGAGGGGCCCTTCCTCGCCCTCGGCCTCGACGCGCCGGTGGTGCCGCCGCCGGACGGGCCGACGGCCCGGGTCTGGTTCCCGGACGGCCGCGTCGGGATGCACTTCGACCCGCCGGGGACCGCCGCCTACGTCGTCGACGGGCAGATCGGCGTCGGCGGCGAGTTCGCCGAGACGAGCGTCGCCGGCGAGTGTTTCGAGGTCGGCTTCGATCCCGACGCGACGATGTGGGTCGAGAGCCAGCACCGGGCCCGGATCGTCGTCCGCTACCGGGGTGCGCTGCGCAACGCCCAGGGCGCCGTTGCCCACACCGACCTCCCGAGTGGCTCGCCCTACGGCGCCGGCGACTGGGCCGACGAGTGGTTCTACGTCTACCCCGACGGGACCTCGGTCCGCCGGGTCTTGATCTACACCGGCGCGGCGCCCGACGCGGTGGCGTTCTGGGGACGGCCGGGAACCGTGTTCGAAACCCAGGAGAGCTTCGTCTACGGCCTCCTCGCCGGGCACCAGCCGATCGACGACATCAGCACCGAGGCCGTCACCCTGGCGACCACGGGCGGCCTCGCCACGACCGTGTCGTGGCTCCCGTACCCGCCCGACGCCGACCTCTTCCCCGGCGCCAGCGTCCAGATCGTCAACCTCAGCTCCGCGCTGCACCCGTTCACGGCGGTGCCAGCGGGCGACGTCGAGGTGCGCCCCTACTACGGCCCCGCCATCGACCACCAGTACGTCGCCCAGACGGTCTTCGTGGCCTGGCCGCGGGTGCCGTACTTCGACAACGGTTACACCGCCGCGCTGACGCATGTGGTCAGCTGGGACTGGTTCGAGCGAACGGAGACCACGCTCGCGCAGGTCTACCTGCTGGGGCTGACCGACCTCCCCACCGAGGGGGAGCGGGTGGCGAGGGCGGCAGCGCTCGCCCGCAGCTGGCAGGACGCCCCACCCCTGGAGTGCCTGCACGGCACGGTCACCTGCGACGGGTACTCGCTGGAGCAGAGGGCGTACCTCCTCACCTCGGGCGCCGGCGGCCCGGCCACCTTGACCGTACGGCTCGACGCCTCACCCTCGAGGCCGGTGGTCAACCCGTGCCTGGTGGTCCGCGGCTGGGCCTCCGCGGCCGCCAGCGCGGTCGCCGTCGACGGCGTGCCGGTGCCGCCCGGGCCGCTCTTCCGGGAGGGCGTCGAGACGGGCGCTGCCGGGACCTCGCGCGTCATCTGGCTCGCGCTCGAGGCGGAGGCCCCAGTCGAGATCCGCGTCGACCGCCGCGAGGGTGGTGTGCTCTTCGCAGACGGCTTCGACAGCGGCGACGTCTCCGCCTGGGACGGCAGCGTGGGATCCTCGGCGCCCTGACCTCCGGTCGTGGCCGAAACCGCTTCGGGCGCTTTCACACTCCCCCCTCGAGGCGAGCACAGTGGCCCGGTCACGGGAGGTGCGCATGACCCCGCCCCGCTCGTTCCT
>CAYTJW010000279.1:0-6778 GCA_964438135.1 uncultured Thermoanaerobaculia bacterium | reverse complement strand
ATGGAGTGGGCGCCGCGCGAGGCGGCGGTCGAGGCCCAGCGGCAGGCGCAGGCGCTGCTGATCTTCAACCGCCAGGGCGAAGACCCGGGCGTCTACACCGGCAAGGTGTTCGAGTACCTGGCGGCGCGGCGGCCGATCCTGGTCGTCGGCGGCACCGCCTGCCTGATGACCGGGCTGGTGGAGAGCACCGGCGCCGGCGTGTGGGCCGTCGACCAGGCCGCGGTCGAGCGCCAGCTCGAGGCCTGGTGGCGCGAGCTCGAGCGCGAGGGCACCCTCCGGTGGCGCGGCGACCCGGCCCGGGTCGAGCCCTACTCCATGCTGCGCATGGCCCGCGACATGGCCGCGGTGCTGGACGCGGCCTGCGGCGGCTGAGGTTCGCGGCGATTCCGCCTTGCGATGACGGCGCTGACGAGGTAATCTCACCAGTTGCGAGGACTTGGCGACTCGTGACCATTCGCGGGAGAACCATCGTCATCGGTGCCGCGACCCTGCTCGCCAACGCCGTGCTGGGCTCCGGCATGGTGGTGTGGCTGGCCCGGCACGGCGAGGTCAGCCTGGGGGCGGTCGTCCCCGTGGCCCTGGCCGTCGCGTTGGCGCTGGCGGCGGTCGCCCTGCTCGCCCTCGAGCCGTCGGTGCTCGAGCCCCTGCGACGCTTGACCCGGGAGGTGAGCCGCGTCGCCGCATCCCGCGACCCCTCGGCCCGGGTCCCCGCCGGCGGGGCGGACGAGCTCGGCGTGCTGGCAGCGGAGATCAACCGGATGCTGACGGCGCTGGAGGCGGCCCAGGGCGAGCGGGACCGGGCCCAGCGCGAGCTCAACCTCTTCGAGGAGCGTTGCCGGGCGGTGCTGGAGCGGGACAAGGAGCGGCTCGAGGAGCGGGTCGGCGAGCGGACCGCCGAGCTCGAGGCGACGGTCGCGGTGCTCGAGGCCGAGATCGCCGACCGACAGCGGGCCGAGGACGTGGCGACCCGGGCAGAGGAGGCGCTGCGGCGGTCGGAGCGCTACTACCGCGGTCTGTTCGAGGGCGCCCACGACGCCATCCTGGTCCTGGAGCCGGAGACCGGCACGGTGCTCGACGTCAACGTCGGTGCCGCCGCCCTCTACGGCGCGCCGCCGTCGGAGCTGGTCGGGCACCCGGTCGCCGAGCTCTGCCGCGACCCGGAGGTCGACCTGCGCTGGCTCAGGGAGTCGGCCGGACGGTCCAGCCTGCTCAGCTTCGAGACCGTGCACCGCCGCCGCGACGGCGCCGAGGTCGCGCTCGAGGTCAACTCCTCGCGGGTCGAGCACGGCGGCCGGCCGGCGGTGCTCACGCTGTGCCGCGACGTGACCGAGCGGCGGTCGCTCGAGGACCGCCTGCGACAGGCGGAGAAGCTCGAGGCGGTCGGTCGGCTGGCGGCGGGCGTCGCCCACGACTTCAACAACCTCCTGATGGTGGTGATGGGCTCGGCCGAGCTCGCCCTGTGGCGGCTGGAGGAGGGCAGCCGGGCGCGCCGGGAGGTGGAGACGATCCGCGACGCGGCCATGCGCGGCCGCGAGCTCACCCGGTCCCTGCTGGGCTACTCGCGGCGGCAGCTCCTCGAGCGGCAGGACCTCGACCTGCGGGCCGTCGCCGAGGGCATGCTGCCGATGCTGCGCCGCGTCCTGCCGGAGAGCATCACCGTCGCCCTCGAGGCGCCGGGCCACCAGCTGGTGGTCAACGCCGACCGGGGCCAGCTGGAGCAGGTGTTGATGAACCTGTGCGTCAACGCCCGCGACGCCATGCCGCACGGCGGCGTGCTGGCCGTCGCGGTCGACCGGGCGGAGGTGGGGCCGGAGTTCCTGGCCGGGCGGCCGTGGGCCCGCGTCGGCACGTACGGGCGGTTGCGCGTCCGCGACAGCGGCTCCGGGATGACACCGGCCGTCCTCGCCCGGGTGTTCGAGCCCTTCTTCACCACCAAGGCGGCCGGGGCCGGGACCGGCATGGGGCTCGCCATGGTCTACGGCATCGTCAAGCAGCACGGCGGCATGGTCGACATCTCGAGCGCGCCCGGGGTCGGCACGACGGTCGACGTCTACCTGCCGGTCAGCATCGACGAGGTCGAGGTCACCTCGTCCGGCCTTCGGCCGGCGCCCGGCTCACTCGCCCTTGGCCGCGGCGAGCGGATCCTGCTGGTCGAGGACCAGCCCGAGCTGCGCCCGGTGGTGGCGCGGATCCTGGGCGACCTCGGCTACGCCGTCACCGCCGCCGGCGACGGGCTCGAGGCGGCGGCCGTCATCGCCGCCGAGCCGAGCCCGTTCGACCTGGTGATCGCCGACCTGGTCATGCCGCACATGGGGGGTCTCGAGCTGCACGGCCGGCTGTCCGCCCGCGGCCGCTCGCCCCGCTTCCTCTTCACCTCCGGCTACCACGAGGTGGCGGCGGCGGGGGGGCTGCCGACCGGGCCGCGGGTCGGCTTCATCCCCAAGCCGTACGACCTGGTGGCCCTGTCCGCCACCATCCGCTCGCTGCTGGAGCCGCCGGCCTGAGGGCGCCCAGCCGTCCCGGCCCCGACCGGCCGCGGCGGGTCGTCCGGGCGGGTTCTGGGGGGCGGAGCGCCGCCGCCGCGAGTCGGTCCCTCACCCCAGCAGCAGCCGCCGCACCCGGCGGGCGATCGCCAGCGACGCGGTCAGGCCGGGCGAGTCGATGCCGAGCAGCTGGACGCAGTCCGGGTCGACCCGGTCGCGGGCGATGACCCAGTCGGCGGCGCCGCGGACGTGGACCATGACCCCGGCGTAGTCGAGGCTCAGGTCGGTGGCCCGGAGGGAGGGGAAGAAGCGGCCGGCCCGCTCGACGAAGGGCTCGACCGGCAGGCGGTCGCGCTCGTACTCCTCGCGTCCCGGCGCGACCGAGAACAGCGGCCCGACCGTGACCGTGTCGCCGACTCGGACGCTGCCGTCGCGGGCCATGGCGAAGGTCGGGGTCAGGTGCACGCCGACCATGTCGGGCCGGGTGGCGCCGAGGTCGAGCGGCTCGGGGACCGGGTAGACGTTGTGGCGCTCGAGCCAGAGCCCCGGCCGGGCGCGCCGGTCGAGGCGGAAGTACTCGCCGCGCAGCGGCACCAGGTCGAGCTCGAGGGAGGGGTCGACCATGCGGCCGACGACGTCGCAGAACAGGCCGGCAGCGTTGACCACGACCTCGGCCCCGAAGACCTCCTCGCGGCCGCCGTGGCGGCCGGCGAGGCGGAAGCCGGCGCCGAGCGGCTCGACCTCGGTGACCTCGAACGAGGTCAGGACCGAGGCCCCGGCCTGCTCGGCCAGGTGCTTCAGGGTGGTCACGTAGCGCGCCGCGTCGACGATGCCGGTGGGCGGCACGTGCATCGCCGCCGCCGCCTCGACGTTGGGCTCGACGGCGCGGGTCTCGTCCCGGGTCAGCAGCCTGACGCCGGCCACCCCGTTGGCCCGCGCCTGCTCGTGCACCGCCTCGAGCCGCGGCACCTCGGCCTCGTCCGCCGCCACCACCAGCTTGCCGACCCGCTCCACCGCCACGCCGTGGGCGCGGCACAGCTCGAAGAGGAGGGCGCTGCCCTCGAGGCACAGCTCGGCCTTGAGGGAGCCGGTGCGGTAGTAGATGCCG
Source organism: uncultured Thermoanaerobaculia bacterium (assembly GCA_964438135.1). GTDB lineage: Bacteria > Acidobacteriota > Thermoanaerobaculia > Thermoanaerobaculales > Sulfomarinibacteraceae > CAYTJW01. The sequence continues at coordinate 3,187 of CAYTJW010000279.1, read as the reverse complement.
GCGTGGACCACGCCCGAGCTCCGCCCCGACTGCCCCTCGCCGCAGTGCGCCAGCCGCTCGAGCACGAAGACGTCGCCCATCCCGGCCCGACTGAGCTCGAGCGCCACCGCGCAGCCGACCGCGCCGCCGCCGACCACCGCCACGCCGATCTTCTCCATCGCCACCTCCGCTCTCCGCTGCCGGGTCTCATCCCCGGTCGGGCGGGGGAGCTGACCGCCGACCGCCGGCCGCTGACGGCTTCCCTACCCGAACGTCACCAGCAGGATGCCGCCCACCGCCAGGGTCGCCGCCACCCACCGGCGGCCGGTGAAGGGCTCGCCCAGGAACAGCGACGCCAGCACCAGGACGATGACGGTGCTGGTCTGGTTCAGGATCGCCGACACGCCGGTGGCGGCGTGCTTCATCCCCGCCAGCCACAGCACCAGCGCCAGGTAGGAGCCGAGGAGGGTCCCCGGCACCGTGTAGCGCCAGTCGGCGCGTGGTCGGAACAGGGCCAGGAGCTCGCCGCGCCGGCCGGACGCGGCAGCGACCGCGAGCAGCGCCACCAGGCTCACCAGCTGGCGGAAGGTCACCACCCACAGCAGCGACGCCCGGCCCAGCACCGGCTTGGCGGCGACCAGGCCGGCCGCCAGGGTGGCCATGGCGGCGAGGCCCCACAGCGTGCCGACGACCAGGTCGCGGCGGGTGGCCCCCGCCGGCGGGGTGGCCTGGCTGGCGACCACCACCGCGCCGACCACCAGGGCCATGCCGGCGAGCTGCGGCGCGCCGATCCGCTCCCCCAGGGCGAGGAAGGCGGCGAGGGCCACGAGCGGCGAGTAGACCGAGTCGACGATGGCGCTGATGCCGGCGCCGACCAGGTTGAGGGAGCGGTGGAAGAGGGTGTCGGAGACCGCCACGCCCAGCACCGCGGACAGGGTCAGCAGGGCGTAGTCGCCCCACGGGCGGTCGGGCAGGAAGGGGCCGCCGGCCAGGGCCAGCGTGACGAGCAGCAGCGGCGTCGACAGGCCGACCCGGAACAGGTTGAGGTCGAACGGGGGCATGGTCTCGCCCGAGCGGCGCAGGAGGATGACCGCGAACGCCCACACCACCGCGGTGGCCAGCGACAGCGCCTCGCCCAGGTACGGCACGGGCGAGGATTGTACTCGCCCCGAGGGGGCCGTGGGGCGGCCGGGGCTGGCGGCCCCGCGGTGCCGCAGCACGGTCCTCGCCGGCCGCGGGCGACGGCGCCCGGGCCGGGAGCGGTGAGAGCCCGGGGCCCGCCCCGCTACAATGGCACCAGGATGCCCGCCGCCCTCCTCGTCCTGATCGGCATCAGCCTGGCGCTCGCGGTCTTCAACCTCGGGATCTGGGTGCAGCGACGGGCCGAGACCGCCTACCTCTGGGTCGGCATCTGGAGCGTCTGCTCGCTCGTCTACCAGCTGAGCCGCTACCTGCAGCTGACCGCGACCTCCGCGCAGGGGCTGTTCGCCGCCGACCGCGCCGCCTTCGCCGCGGCGGTGACGGTGCTCCTGGTGCTGGTCATGATCGTGCGCTCCCTGGTCGGCGCGCCCCGCTCGGGCCTGGCGCTGGCGCTGTTCGTCGCGGGCAACGGCGCCGTGCTCGCCGTCCACGCCGCGAGCGAGCTGTTCATCACCCGCCGGGTGGCGGTCTTCGAGAGCCTGCTCGGCGGCGTCGTGACCTACTCGGCGGTCGGCCCGCTCTACCTGCCGTTGCTCATGGCCTACGCCGGGGCGGCCTATGTCTACTCCTGCCGGGCCTTCGCCCGCGCCGGAACGCTCGCGCCCGGGGAGCGGGTCGCCCTGATCGCCGGTCTCACGGTCTACGTCGCGCTGGGCGTCAACGACCTCCTCCTGTTCAGCGGCCTGGTCGAGACCACGTCGGTGTTCGAGTACGGCTTCGCGGCGGTGGCGATCGCCCTCAGCTCCAAGGGAGTGCGCGACCTGCAGCGCTCGCGCGAGAGCCTCGCCGGCCAGGTCGACCTGCAGGCCGAGGAGCTCCGGGCCGCCCTGCTCGAGGCGCAGGCCGCCACCCGCGCCAAGTCCGAGTTCCTGGCCAACATGAGCCACGAGGTGCGGACGCCGTTGAACGGCGTGCTGGGCATGACCAGCCTGGCCCTGACCACCGACCTCGACCCCGAGCAGCGCTCGTACCTGGAGACCATCCGCCGCTCGGGCGAGGCGCTACTGGTGGTGATCGACGACATCCTCGACTTCTCGAAGGTCGAGGCCGGGCGGCTCGACCTGCGGTGCCGGCCCTTCGACCTCGTCGAGCTGGTGGCCGACTCGTGCGGGCTGTTCGCGGCCCAGGCCGGGGAGCGCGGCCTGGCCCTCTCCCGCGAGGTGGCGGGCGAGGTCCCGGCGACCGTCGAGGGGGACCCGGACCGGCTGCGGCAGGTGCTGGCGAACCTGCTCAGCAACGCCATCAAGTTCACCGAGCGGGGGTCGGTCACCGTTCGCTGCTCCGGCCGCCGTCAGGGCGAGGACCGGGTCGCGGTCAGGCTCGAGGTGGCCGACACCGGGGTCGGCATCCCGGCCGACGAGGTCGGGGGCCTGTTCGAGCCCTTCACCCAGGTGGACGGCTCGCCCTCGCGCCAGCACGGCGGCACCGGTCTCGGCCTGGCCATCTGCAGGCGTCTGGTGGGCCTGATGGGCGGCACGATCGGCGTTGCCAGCCAGCCCGGTCGGGGCAGCACCTTCGCCGTCGAGCTCGAGCTGCCGGTGGTGGCGTGGGCGGGCGAGGCCGCCGCGGCCAGGCCCGACCCGGCCGCGCCGGAGCCGGTCGCGGCGGGGGACACCGCCGGCCTGCGGGTGCTGGTGGTCGAGGACAACGAGGTCAACCGCCAGGTGGTGGTGGCGATGGTGCGGCGGCTCGGCTCGACCGTGGACGTCGCCGCCGACGGCGCGGAGGCGCTGGCGGCGGTGGCGGCGAGGACCTACGACCTGGTGCTGCTCGACGTCCACATGCCGGTGATGGACGGCTTCCAGACCGCCTCCGAGATCCGGCGGCTGGAGGCCGGGCAGCGTCACCTGCCCCTGGTCGCGGTCACGGCGCGGGCCATGCGGGGCGACCGCCAGCGCTGCCTGGCGGCCGGCATGGACGACCACCTCGCCAAGCCGGTCCGGCTCGAGCAGCTGCGGCAGGTCCTGGCGCGGTGGGGGCGGCGCGGGGCGGAGGGCGGTGGCACGCC
>CAYTJW010000278.1:4029-6780 GCA_964438135.1 uncultured Thermoanaerobaculia bacterium | reverse complement strand
CGGCGGGGCCGCCACCGGCGCGGTCGCCGGCCTCCTGCTGCTGGCCTCGAGCGGCCCGACCGCGGCCTGGCGGCACAGCCCGATCGGCGCCGGCCGCGTCCACCTGGCCGAGTCCCACCGCAACGAGATCCGCGAGTGGGTCAACACGCAGCGGCGGGCGGTGGTGTGGGAGGCGGAGGGGCTCGAGACCAGCGTCGGTCTCGCCAGCGCCGCCTCGTACGCCTTCATCGTCAACGGCAAGGTCGACGGCAACGCCCGCGGCGAGGCCGCCACCATGGTCATGTTCGGCCTGGTGCCGGCGGCGCTGCACGGGGCGCCGCGCACGGCCATGGTGGTCGGCCTGGGCACCGGCGCCAGCGCCGGCTGGCTGGCCGAGGTGCCGACCGTCGAGCGGGTCGACGTGGCGGAGCTGGAGCCGGCGATCGTCGAGGTGGCGCGCCGCTGCGGCCCGGTCAACCACGACGTCGTCGACCACCCCAAGGTGAGGATGCTGATCGCCGACGGGCGCGAGGTCCTGCTCACCACCCGCGACCGCTACGACGTCATCGCCTCGCAGCCCTCCAACCCCTACCGGGCCGGGATCGCCAGCCTCTACACGGTCGAGTTCTACCGCGCCGTGGCCCGCCGCCTCTCCCCCGGCGGCATCTTCGCCCAGTGGATGCAGGCCTACGAGGTCGACGCCCTGACCGTGCAGACCGTCTACGCGACCCTGGCCGAGGTGTTCCCGGTGGTCGAGACCTGGCAGACCAAGACCAACGACCTGCTCCTGGTCTGCTCCCTCGAGCCGCGCCGGGTCGACGTGGCGGCGCTGCGCCAGCGGCTCGGGCAGGAGCCGTTTCGCTCGGCGCTCGGCCAGGCCTGGGGCACCTCGGGGCTGGAGGGCTTCCTGGCCCGCTTCCTGGCCCGGCCGGGCCTGGCGGCGGCGCTGGCGCGGGAACCGCTGGCGCGGGCGGAGCTCAACACCGACGACCGCATGCTGGTCGAGTACGGCTTCGCGCGCACGGTGGGGACCCAGCGCGTGTTCAGCCTGGTCGACGTGTGGGCCGTGGCCCGCGCCCGCCACGAGCACCGCCCCGAGCTGGTCGGCGACGGCGTCGACTGGCAGCTGGTCGACGACAACCGCTTCCTCATGTACGCCCAGGAGTACCAGCAGGTGCCCGAGTCGGCCACCGCCGGGGAGGCGCAGCGACACCGTGTGCGGGCCGCCAACTGCTACCTCGACGGCGACTTCGCCTGCGTCGTCGGCGAGTGGCGGGCGCAGCCGAGGCCGCCGCGCGAGCCGTCCGAGCTGCTCATGCTGGGCGAGGCCGCGGCCGAGGTCGGCGACGCGGCGGCGATGTCCATCGCCGAGCAGCTGACGGCGGGCTTCCCGGGCGACGCTGACGCGATCCGCGCCCGCGCCCTCTGGCGCGCCGGCGACGCCGACGCCGCCACCGGCGCCCTGGTCGCCGCGTTCGGCCGTCTGCGCCGAGACCCGTGGGCGCAGGAGCTCGGCATGTCGCGCGCCCTCGACCTGGCCGTCACCCTGGCGCGGACGGGCCGGGACCGGGCGGAGGCGCTCTACGAGGTCCTGGCGGAGCCGTTCGCGGTGTCGGTGCTCGAGGAGCGGCGCCGGTTGACCCTGGTCGAGGTCGGCCGGGCGGTCGACGACCGGCGGGCGGCGGAGGCCCTCCACCAGCTGGAGCCGCACGTGCCGTGGAAGGGCGAGCTGCTCGCCTTCCGCCAGGCCTGCTACGGGCGCGTCGGCGACCCCCTCGCCGGCCGGGCGACGGCGGAGCTGGAGCTGTTCCTCGACGACGCCCCGGTCATGTTCCAGGAGCTCGTGCGCTGAGCCTGCCCCCGAGCCCGCTCGCGGGGGTCGAGCGAGGCAGGAAACCCGCAGCTGCGGGGCCCCCGGCGCGCGGCCGGGACGGGATCCCGGGAAAAGGCACGGGGGGGCTTGAACTTGGCCAGAACTCTGCTAAGGTGCCGTGGCACGGGGCGGCCATTCGGGCGGCCCATCGGACCGGCAGGCCGCGAGCCTGCGTGAATCGTGGTGGAGCGCGCGCGGGAGCGACGACGACTCCGGGAGAGAAGAGGAAAGATGGCCAAGAAGTTGTTTGTCGGTAGCCTGAGCTGGAACACTGATGACCACAGCCTGCGCCGGGCGTTCACCGCCTTCGGCGAGGTCACCGAGGCCAAGGTCATCACCGATCGCGACACCGGCCGCTCGCGCGGCTTCGGTTTCGTGACCTTCGCGGACGACGAGGCGGCAGAGAAGGCCATCTCGGCCCTGAACGGCAGCGACCTCGACGGCCGCACCATCAGGGTCAGCGTCGCCGAGGACAAGCGTCGCGACGGCGGCGGCGGCGGTCGCGGCGAGTCGCGCGGCCGTGGCGACCGCTGGTAAGCGCGCGCCAGACCCAGCCGAGCAGCCCCTCCCGAGCGGAGGGGCTTTTCATTTGTGCGCAACCGGGCCGGGCGAGGCGCAAGGCCGAGCGACCGGGAGCGCCCCGCTCTCGGCCGCGCCCCGTGCAGAGCTCCGATTGCCTGTCACTCCGAGCGGCTTCATGCCCCGAAAGGGCACTGGTTCTGACGACTGAAATGGACACGGCGTGGCGCCTTCGCACGTCGTCGACTGCAGGGCACAGGATGAGGTCGAGACTCGCCGGGCGCGAATCCAACGAGGAGGGAGCCCTGAGCCGATGCCGATTCCCCCTGGGGGCGCAGGCTGAAGCCTGCGCCTACGTGGGACACTCTCTGCCGTAACAT
>CAYTJW010000278.1:0-3929 GCA_964438135.1 uncultured Thermoanaerobaculia bacterium | reverse complement strand
CGAGCGTTGGGAGGCGCTCACCGGTCGTTCCGAGCCCGGGGCCGATGCCGGTTCCGCCTGGGGGCGCAGGCTGAAGCCTGCGCCTACGTGGGACACTCTCTGCCGTAACATCTTGCACCGTAGGCAGGGGCTTCAGCCCCTGCCCCCAACACCGCGTCGCTGTCCCCTGCCCCGAGCGTTGGGAGGCGCTCACCGGTCGTTCCGAGCCCGGGGCCGATGCCGGTTCCCCCTGGGGGCGCAGGCTGAGCTGGGGGCCTCGAGGGAGGCTCAGCCGACAGCTGAGTGCGTCGCTTCCGCCCTCACTCCACCGCGGCGATGGCGAGCGCGCGCGTGGCGAAGGTCGGCAGCAGGCGGTCCATGCCGGCGGTCGACAGCACCCGCGCGACCTCGCCGTGCACGCCGCTGATGGCGGCCAGGGCGCCGACCATGCGCGCGCGGCGGGCGAGCAGCACCAGGCTGCGCAGGCCGGCGCTGGTGACGAGCTCGAGCTGGGCGCAGTCGACGACGAGCGACCGGCTGCCGCTGGCGAGCAGGTCGCCGGCGCGGCGGTCCAGGTCGGGGGCGGTGAGGGCGTCGAGGCGGTCGTGGAGGACCAGCACCGTCACGCCGTGGATGGTCTCGATCGACAGGGACGCCCGTCGGCTCCCGCCGTCGCGGAGGCTGGCCACCGCCTCGTCGACGGTGGCCGAGACGTGCATCACCTCGTGGAAGCCGGCCACCCGGATCACGGTCGCCACCACCCCGAGCAGGCCGCACAGGACCACCGCGCCCCCCGCCGCGCTGGATCGGCGGGCGAGGTGGAGCAGGCTCTGCAGGCCGGCCGACGAGAGCACCTCGAGCCGGGAGCAGTCGAGCACCACGTGCTTGAAGCCCTGCTCGAGGAGGGTCCGGGCGAAGCCGTCGAACTCGGGCGCCGTGCTGGCGTCGAGCCGACCCGCCGGCGTGACGACGGCGACCTCGCCCCGGCGCTCGACGTCGATGATCACCCGTTGCCCCCGCTGGCAGCCGGCTCGAGGTCCTCGCCCAGCACCCGGAACACGTTGACCGGCTCCGTCACGTTGCGCAGCTGGCGGGGCCCGAGCGGCTGCAGCCGGAAGCGGTCACGGGTCCGGTTGGCGGTCTCCTCGCCGATCAGGATCTGGCCGTGCTCGGCCAGGGCGCCGAGGCGGGCGGCGATGTTGGTCACCGAGCCGGTGGCGGTGAACGTCCAGCGGGTGCCGCTGAGGCCCTCGAAGCGGGACGACCCGACCAGGGCCTGGCCCGAGTTGATGCCGAGGCGGAGCGAGACCGGCTCGAAGCGGCCCGCGAGCTGCCGGTTGAGGGTCTGGACCCGGCGCGAGATGGCCACGGCGGTGGAGACGGCGTTGGCGGCGTGGGCCCGCTCGTCCGGGTCGAGGAACAGGATCATCAGCCCGTCGCCGGTGGTCTCGTTGATGTCGCCGCGGTTGGCGTAGATGTCGTCGAGGAAGGCGGAGAAGTAGTGCTGGATGAGGAAGTCGACGTCGCGGCAGGCGACCCGCTCGCTCATCCGCGAGTAACCGGCGACGTCGAGGAAGAGGACCGACACGTCACGCTCGTGCTTGTCCAGGTCGGGCGCCTCCGGGGCGGTCTCGATCAGGCTGCGGACCGACTCGGGGACGAACTTGTCGAGGTGGCCCTTGACCCGCTCCAGCAGCTCGACCCGCCGCAGCGTCCGCTCCAGCTCGGCGTTCTTCCCCTCGAGGTGGGCGATGATCTGCTCCAGCTGGTACTCGCGCGCCTCGACCTTGACGATCATCAGCCCGAAGGACTCGGCCAGCTCGACGATGAGGTCGGGGTAGGTGCCGCTCTTGGTGAACTCGAACACCTCGCCCGCCCGGTCGTAGCGCCCGGTGGCGACGTCGTTGGCCAGGTGGATCAGCTGGCGCAGGAGCTCGCTCGTCGTCGGGTCGACCATCCGCGCTTCGTCTCGCTGCTGCCAGGGTATCGCGTCTGCGACCCAGCGGCAATCCGGGCGACCCTGCTATGCTGCCGCCGGCGGAGCCGTTCGGGTCGGAGGTGGCGATGAGCGGGTTGGGTCGGGTCCAGGTCGTCTCCCTGCTGCTCGCGGCGGTGGTCGCGGCCGCCCCGGGCGCGGCCGGGGAGGGCTCGGTCGGCGTCGACGTGGAGGCGGTCAGCCAGTACGTCTGGCGCGGGGTGGTGCTCGACGACGGGTGGTCGCTGCAGCCGGCGCTCCACCTCAACTGGGACTTCGACGACGCGACCGGGGTGGAGGTGCTGGCGTGGTTCAACGCCGCCCTCGAGACGCACGGCTCGCCCACCCACCAGGACGAGTTGTTCGAGAACGACCTGACCCTGACCGCCTGGCGCCAGCTCGGCGGGGAGCTCCAGCTCTACGGCGGGGGCACCTACTACGGCAACCCGTTTTCCGACGTCGAGCCGGGGAGCGAGCCCTACTCGACCACCGAGCTGTTCGTCGGCCTCGGCTGGGGCGAGGCCCCGCTGACGCTGGAGAGCACCCTCTACTGGGACGTGGACGCGGTCGACGGCGCCTTCCTCGAGCTCGTCGGCGGCTACTCCCTCGACCTGAACGCGGCCATGAGCCTGGAACCGTCGGTGAACGTCGGCCTGGCCAGCGGCCAGGGCCCGGACGACGACGACCCCGAGCAGGGCTACTGGTACTCGGACGACGGCCTCGTCACCGGCGGCGCCGGCCTGGCCCTGAGCTTCGCGCCGAGCGACACCGTCACCCTCGCCGCCACCGTCTCCTACGCCCGCCGCTTCGACGACCCGGAGGGCCAGGACCGGGACCTCGTCTGGGCCAGCCTCAAGCTCGAGCTGCGGCCGTAGGGGCGTCGGGGACCCCTGCGGCGGGGTAGCGGCGCTGGCGCGCTTGCCCGCGCCTCCCTCGGGGCACGCCCCGAGGGCTCGGCGTACGGGGGGGCCGGAGGCGTCTCGCCGGCCGCCACGCTCGTGTCGCCCGCGCTGGCGCGCGCCCGCCGTCGACGGGGCGCCGCGGCTCGTGTACCGTGTGCCGGTCGCTTGGGGGGTGCGCGATGCCGATTCTGCGGGCGGACGAGATCGCGGCGGCGGTCGACGGCGAGCTGCTCGGCGCCGACGGGGCCATGACCTTCCGCGACTACCACTTCGACTCGCGCGAGGTGGGGCCGGGCGGCCTGTTCTTCGCCCTCGAGGGGAAGAGCGACGGCCACCTGCACCTGGGCGAGGTGGCCGGTCACGCCGGCACCGGCGCGGTGGTGGCTCGCTCCTGGGCCGGGCAGCTGCCGCCGATGCCGCTGGTCCGGGTCGGCAGCCCGAAGGAGGCGTACGGCCGGCTGGCGCGGTACGTCAGGGCCCGCTTCGACCGCGTCCGGTACGTCGGCATCACCGGCAGCGTCGGCAAGACCACCACCCGGGAGTTCGCGGCTCACATCCTCTCCCGCCGCTACCGCGCCCACCAGGCGCCCGGCAACTGGAACAACTGGCAGGGGCTGCCCTTCGCCCTGCTGAAGATGCCGGACGACGCCGAGGTGGGCGTGTTCGAGCTGGCCATGAGCACCCCCGGGCTGGGGGAGGTCGACCACCTCGCCTCGATCCTGAAGCCCGACATCGCCGCCGTGCTGTCGGTCGGCCCGGTCCACCTCGAGTTCCTGCACACGGTCGAGAACGTGGCCCGGGGCAAGATGGAGATCGCCAAGTACGCCTCGCCGGACGCGGTCACACTGCTCAACGGCGACGTCGACCTGCTGGTCCGCGCGGCCCGCCACCTGCGGGGCAGGGTGGTGCTGTTCGGCCACGACCCGGTGCGCAACGACGTGGTCCTCAAGGACGTCCTGCTGTCGGCGGCCGGCACCCGCATCGTCGTCGACTTCCTCGGCCACGAGGAGCAGCTGGAGGCGCCGCGGCTGACCGGCGCCCAGGTCGAGAACCTGTTCGCCGCGGTGACCATC
>CAYTJW010000277.1:0-6781 GCA_964438135.1 uncultured Thermoanaerobaculia bacterium | reverse complement strand
GTCGAGCGCGAGGTCGCCGCCCACCTCGGGGCGGTGGCCGCCCGGGCCGAGACCGTGCGCGCGGCGGTGGCCCCGGCCGCCAGCCTCGACCCGTCGCGCTGGGACGTCGACCTCTTCCGGCGGCCGCTCGGTCTCGCCACGCTCGCCGGCCCCGACCAGGCCCACCTCGCCGAGGCGACGGCGGCCACGGTCTCGAGCTGGCGGGCGGTGCTGCAGATGGTCGGCCTCTTCGCCGCCGTCGTGCTGCTGTTCTTCGCCACCGGCCTGGCCGCCCGCACCGCTCGGGTGGTGCGCGACAACGCCACCGCCTACATGTACGTCCTGCCGGCCATGGCCGGCATGATCCTGCTCGTCTTCTTCCCATTCGCCTACGGCATCGCCCTCTCCTTCACCGACTCGACGATCTACAACATGGACCGGTCGCTGCCCCAGATCTGGGTCGGGTTGAAGAACTTCGGCGAGGTCCTCGGCAACGTGGCGGTGGCCAAGAGGACCGACCTGGCGCGGTCCTTCGACGCGGCCGCGGCGGGCGCCGAGGGGTGCGCGGCCGAACGCGACGGCGGCTGGGTGTGGGCCGACTGCGGCTCGGCCGAGGCGCTGCCGGCGACCGTGGTCGGCCGGGCCCCGTCCGGCCTCGAGGTCGAGGTGGTGCGGGGCGGCGACACCGTCACCGTCACCGCCGCGTCGCCGTCGCCACGGTGGGTGGTCGACTACCAGAACTTCTACTGGACCCTGTTCATCACCGTCGCCTGGACGGTGTGCAACGTCGCCATCGGCGTCTCGGTCGGCCTCGTCCTGGCCCTGATCCTCAACATCAAGGGCTTCAAGCTCCGCCAGCTCTACCGGGTGCTGCTGATCCTGCCCTGGGCGATGCCCAACTACATCACGGCGCTGATCTGGAAGGGCATGTTCCACCAGCAGTTCGGGGTCGTCAACCAGGTCCTGCAGATGGTCGGCATGGACCCCGTGTCGTGGTTCGAGAAGCCGTTCACCGCCTTCCTCGCCTGCCTCGCCACCAACGGCTGGCTGTCGTTCCCGTTCATGATGGTCATCTCCCTCGGCGCCCTGCAGTCGATCCCGTCCGACCTCTACGAGGCGGCGCGGGTCGACGGCGCCGGCCGCTGGCAGCAGTTCCGCCACATCACCCTGCCGTCGCTCAAGCCGGCCCTGGTGCCGGCGGTGATCCTGTCGGTGGTGTGGACCTTCAACATGTTCAACATCATCTACCTGGTGTCGGGCGGCGAGCCGGCGCACTCGACCGAGATCCTCGTCACCCAGGCCTACAAGCTGGCCTTCGAGCAGTACCGCTACGGCTACGCGGCCGCCTACTCGACCGTCATCTTCCTGATCCTGCTCGCCTACGGGACGTGGCAGAACCGGGTCACCAGGGCCACGGAGGGCATATGAGCACGCGCGGCCCCGACGAGCTCCCGCACTGGCCGCTGCACCTCGTCGTCTTGGTGATGGTGCTGGTCACCCTCTACCCGCTGCTGTGGGTCTTCACCGTCGCCTTTTCCGGCCAGCAGGCGCTGGCGATCGTCGACGTCCCCCAGGACCCCACCGTCGTCGACCGCCTGCGCGCCATCACCCCCTGGCCGGCCGAGGTCTCCCTGTCCAACTTCACCGCCGTCTTCTCCGACCAGCCCTTCGGCCGCTGGCTGTTCAACAGCGTCATCGTCGCCAGCGCCACCACCGTCCTCGGCGTGTTCCTGGCCTGCACCGCCGGCTACGCCTTCTCCCGCTTCCGCTTCCCCGGCCGCCGCACCGGCCTGATGTCGTTCCTGGTGTCGCAGATGTTCCCCGGCACCCTGATGCTGATCCCGCTCTACATCATCATCGTCAAGTGGCTGGGCCTCGGCTCGAGCTGGGTCGGCCTGATCCTGGTCTACTCCACCACCTCGATCCCGTTCTGCGTCTGGATGCTCAAGGGCTACTTCGACACCATCCCCAAGGAGCTCGAGGAGTCGGCGATCATGGACGGCGCCTCGGTGCAGACGGTGTTCCTCAAGATCATCCTGCCCCTGGCCAAGCCGGCCATCGCCATCACCGCCCTGTTCTCGTTCATGACCGGCTGGAACGAGTTCATCCTCGCCGCCACCTTCATGGACAAGGAGACGATGTACACCGCCCCGGTGGGGCTGAAGTTCTTCGTCGGCGGGTTCTCCCAGCAGTGGGGGTTCTTCGCCGCCGGTGCCATCGTCACGGCCATCCCGGTCGTGGCGCTGTTCATGTTCCTGCAGAAGTACCTGGTGTCCGGCCTGACGGCCGGAGCGGTCAAGGGCTGATGAGCCCGAAAGGAGGACTCGAGATGCGTCGACTCGGTGTGAGTGCTCTGGTGCTGGTGTGCTGCAGCCTGCTGGCGGCCGTGGCTGGCGCGGGCGAGGTGGTGTTCACGGACCCGACCGGCGACGACAACGGCCCGGGCAGCTACACCTACCCCACGGACGCCGTCTACACCCCCGGCTCGTTCGACCTGACCGAGCTGAAGGTCGAGGGCAAGGGCGACAAGGTCGACTTCGACGTCACCGTCAACGCCAAGCTCGAGGACCCGTGGTCGATGAAGGTCGGCTTCGCCACCCAGATGGTGTTCGTGTTCATCGACACCGACCACAAGGAGGGCTCCGGCTTCACCAAGGGCCTGCCCGGCCTCAACATCGCCTTCGCCCCCTGCTGCGCCTGGGACTACGTCGTCATCCTGTCGCCCCAGTCCTCCTCGCGCGTCAAGCAGGAGGTGGAGATGAAGGCCGGCGACATGGCGGCCAAGGTGGTGGTGCCGACCCGCACCCGCGGCGTCAACCGCACCATCTCCGCCACGGTCAAGCTCGAGGAGCTCGGCGGCGGCGACCCGGCCACCTGGGGCTACCAGGTGGTGGTGCAGTCCAACGAGGGCTTCCCGGACAAGGCCGACCTGCTCACCCGCAAGGTCAACGAGTTCGAGGGCCAGCACCGCTTCGGCGGCGGCACCGACTACGACTGCGACCCGCACGTGATGGACATCCTCGACGCGTGCGGCAAGACCCAGGCGCAGCAGCTGGCCTACGAGTGCAACCCGGACGGCACGTCCAAGACCATGGCCACCCTGCACATGGCCAAGAAGTAGCTGGGCTCGAGCCCGGCGACTCGGATCGAAAAGGAGGAAGGGGACTATGCGTAACGCGAAGTGGGCGGTCGTCCTGGCCGCCGCCACCCTGGCGCTGGTGGCCGTGTCCGTCGGCGCCGAGGAGTTCAAGCTCAACATCGGCGGCACCACCTACACCAAGTGGCTGTGGGGCAACCAGCGCACCGATGGCAGCGTCTACAACTTCACCACCGTGCCCGGCGAGGGCTACGGCGACAACGGCCAGGGCTCCGAGGTCGAGCTGCTGCTCAACGCCAAGGTGTCCAAGCAGGTCGAGGTCAAGGCCCGCCTGCACAGCCGCTTCAACCAGAACCAGTGGACCAACTTCGGCGGCTGGGGCGGCTCCAACCCGCCCTCGACCGACTGCACCGGCGGCGACTGCGGCGAGTTCGACCCGCGCTCCAACCAGTACGTCAAGCTTCGCGGCGTCGCCGTCTACCTGACGCCGGGCTACAGCTGGCTCGACCTGGCGACCATCGGCGCGTCCGACCTCGGCATGTTCGACCCCTACACCGTCGGCAAGATCCGTTACATCGACCGCGACAACGCGTCCGGCATCTTCTTCCAGGGCGGCCTGTTCGACAAGAACCTGCGCTACGACTTCGCCCGCATCTCGCTGCCGCGCGTGTGGGCCGGCCCGAACTGGGAGACCGGCGAGTACGCCGGCGCCGACGCGGCCTACGTCCTGCAACTCGGCTTCACCGGCAGCTCGGTCTTCGACATGACGGCCATCGGCTACTACGTCAACGACATGGAGGTCGACTCGACCGACATCGACTGGGACGACGGCCGCGACATCCGGACCCGCTTCCGCAACCAGGTCGAGGGCCTCAAGGTCGGCATCCACCCGAGCTCGGTCTTCGACATCTCCGCCAGGTACTACTACTCGTCCTACGACAGCGCCTGCGACCTGGCGCCCTGCACCTTCGGCGCCGCCGGCGGCTACTCGTCGGTTCCGGCCGGCAAGCACGACGACGACCTGTGGAAGGTCAACCTCGACCTCAACGACCCGTTCGGCGTCGGCCTGTCGTTCAACTTCGAGGGCTTCGACATCGGCGCCGAGTACGCGTCGATGATGGCCGCCCGGCGCGAGTCCGACACCCTCCTCACCGAGGGCTTCGACGCGGCCTACGGCCTGCCCGACCCGGACAACTCGACCTGGGGCATCTGGCCCGGCAACCCCTCCCGCATCGGCTTCGGCGGCTGGGACGGCAACGCCCAGCAGGTCGTGACGATCAACGTCGACAACGAGTTCACCGACTTCGACGAGCCCATGGCCGAGACCGCGATCGGCTGGAAGGGCTACACCATCGTCCCGATCTGGACCATCGGCAACCTCGAGCTGCAGGCCGAGTACAGCTGGATCGACTACAACACCAACTGGGAGACCTGGGGCGTCGAGAACGGCCCGACCGACAGCACCACGTACCCGACCAACGAGCCGATGACCGGCGTCGGCCACCCGTTCCGCTCGGCCTACCAGCCCTTCCAGGACAAGGAGACCGAGATCTACCTGGCCAAGTTCAAGTACGTCATCGACGTCGGCAAGGGCGTCGACCTGTTCGGCAAGGTCAAGTTCATCGACGAGACCGACAAGCGCATGAACGACCCGCGCTACCTGCCCTTCGCGGCCGGCGACTGCCCCGGCGGCGGCGTGGCCTGTGGCAACGTGCCCAACTACTACGCCGGCACCTACTCGACCTCGGGCCTCTACTACAACCCGGGCGTCGTCACCGGCGCGGGCGGCGAGGTCGGCTACATGTGGAAGCCGTTCGACAACATCGCCGACGACGACCGCGACCTCGACTACATGATGATCCAGCTCGGCGCCGGCTACCAGCTGACCGACGAGCTCTACGCCTCCTTCTACTACGAGAACTACGACGCCGACCTGGTGGACGGCAACACCGCCTTCTCGGCCTACCACGCCATGCAGCTGGCGAGCGGCGAGCACAGCAAGGACAAGATCAGCGTCACCGCCCGCTACTTCCTGACCGGCATGGAGTTCGGCATCACCTGGCAGTACATCACCGGCGAGTTCGACCCCGACTTCGGCACCGGCTTCGTGCCCCAGGTCGCGACCGAGCAGATCGCCAACGACAACCACGTCGAGGTCGGCTCCCTCGGCTACCAGCCCACCCCCTGGGGCGGCTGGAACAGCCTCGAGACCCAGGAGTTCGACCACCAGCGGCTGAAGGCCTTCATGAAGGTCGTCTTCTAGCCCGAGACCGTTCGTGTACACTGCGTGGCGGCGGCAACGCCGCCACGCTTTTTTTCTCCGGAGGCGCCATGACCCCCTGGCGACGAACTCTCCGCCCCGCCCTCGCCCTGGCCGCCCTCGCCCTGGCGCTCGCAGGAGCCTCGACCTCGTCGGCGAAGGAGCCGCTCTTCCGGCTCGTCGACCCGCGCGGCGACGACCACGGCGACGGCTCTCTCTCCTACCCGGCCACGCTGCGCGAGGACTACGCCCGCGGCGACCTCGACCTGGTCGCGTTCGAGGCGGAGGCGGTCAGCGGCGGCACCGAGCTCACCTTCACCTTCGCCCGGCCGGTGCGCAAGCCCCCCCGCCGGCCGGTCGACGAGGGCGGCACCCAGCTCGACACCGTCGCCCGACTCGGCTTCTACACCTTCAACGTCGACGTCTACGTCGACACCGACCGCCAGCCGGGCTCGGGCCGCGTCACCACCCTGCCCGGCCGGGTGGCCGAGGTCGACCCGACCAGCGGCTGGGAGAAGGTCGTCTGCCTCACCCCCCGACCCGAGGTGGCCCGGATCCAGCTCCGCCGGATCCTGTCGTGGGCCGCGCGCCAGGAGCTGAAGAAGGAGAGGGGCCGCCTCGAGGACGGCGAGATCGCCCGGGTCAACGACCAGGTCAGCCTCGACATCGCTCGCGACTACCTCTTCCCCAGCCGGGTCAGGGTCAGCGGGTCCAAGGTCCGCTGCGTCGTCCCCTCGACCTTCTTCGGCGGCATCGCCAAGCCGACCTGGAGCTACGTCGTGGCGGTCACCGCCGCCACCGTCCAGGCCGAGGTCGAGGCGGCCGCGATGGACGACGACAGCTGGCTGCAGACCAGTCGGGGCGGCCGCCTGATGAACCGGCCCGTGGTCGCGGGCGGCGCGGTCGAGGCGCTCGGCACCAGCAAGAACGACGCCGAGCTCATGCCGGCCATCGTCGACCTGATCGTGCCGCCCGGCACCAGCCAGGAGAAGGTGCTCGACGACTGGGACCTCCTCGCCGAGCGCCGCGTCCGCCTGCCCGGCGTGGTGCCGGCCGACCTTGCCGCCGCGAGGTGAGCGGGCGATGCGCGCCCGCCTCGCCCTCGCCGCCGCGCTCCTCGTCGCCCTGTCAGGCCCGCTCGCGGCCGGGGACACCGGCGCCCTGCAGGTCACCTGCCGGCCGGGGGTCCGGGTCTACCTCGACGGCGAGTTCGTCGGCCTGACCACGGCCGACCAGGACGGCCTCCACCTGCGCGAGGTCGCGGCCGGGACCCACACCGTGCGGGTCGAGAAGCTCGGCCTCGAGCCGCGTGAGGCGTCGGTCGAGGTCCGCGCCGGACGAGCGGTCGAGGTGGCGGTCGCGCCGGGCGAGCCGGGCGCAGCGGCGGCCCCGGTGGCAACCGAGCCGCCCCCGCCGATGGTGCCGACCCCGACCCCGACCGCGGC
>CAYTJW010000276.1:0-6811 GCA_964438135.1 uncultured Thermoanaerobaculia bacterium | reverse complement strand
CAGGTCCCAAGGGTTCGGCTGTTCGCCGATTAAAGCGGTACGTGAGCTGGGTTTAGAACGTCGTGAGACAGTTCGGTCCCTATCTACCGTGGGCGGAGGACACTTGAGGAGAGCTGTCCCTAGTACGAGAGGACCGGGATGGACGAGCCTCTGGTCTACCAGTTGTCGCGCCAGCGGCACCGCTGGGTAGCTATGTTCGGAAAGGATAACCGCTGAAAGCATCTAAGCGGGAAGCCCACTCCAAGATAAGGTGTCCCGGGCGAAAGCCCCTAAAGACCCCAGGGAGACCACCTGGTTGATAGGCGGGGTGTGGAAGCGTGGTGACACGTGAAGCTAACCCGTACTAATCGGTCGTGAGGCTTGACCACACACTATTGCTTGTCGCTTTTCTGCCCTCGCGATCCTGCCTGCTGCTCGGCCTCGGTTGTGAATTTTTTCCGGTGGCCTTACCGGGGAGGAAACGCCCGATCCCATTCCGAACTCGGCAGCTAAGCTCCTCTGGGCCGATGGTACTGCGTCCCAGTGGCGTGGGAGAGTAGGTCGCCGCCGGGAAGTTTTTCGCGACGCCCTGCCGTTGAGGCAGGGCGTTTTGCTTTTCGGGCCCCGCCTGGGCCGTGCCCGCGGCCGGCGGTCAAGCCGTCGCGACGAGCACCGCGCACACCACGGGGGGGCCGTCGACCCCACTGCGCCGGTGCAGCGGCAGCGCGGTCACCCTCGCCCGCCAGGTGGTGGCGCCGAGGCGCAGCTCCTCCTCGGCCTCGAGCTCCCCGGGTCGCAGGGAGCACCGGTGGATGACGGAGCTTGCCGGCACGGACTTGCCGGCCGGCAGGACCAGCGGCAGCCCCGGCGAGCGGAAGACCCGCCCCGGCAAGGCGCGGTAGGCGGCGCGGCCGCCGGTCGACGCCGGCCGCTCGAGGCCGAAGAAGCCGGCCACGCAGGGCTCGGGCGCGGTCTCGACCAGGCGCCGGGCGGCGGCCGTGAGGGAGACGCGGAAGCGTTCGGCCAGCGTCGCCACGGCCATGGCGCGCACCCCTGTCGCGGCCAGTGCCGCCGCGAACCAGGGCCCGGGCATCAGGAGCTCGGCCGCGCCGAGGTCGACCAGTCGCTCCAGCTCGCGGCTGGCGGCAGAGGTGGCGTAGGCGTCCCGCGCCCGGGTCCGCAGCTGGTAGGTCGCGGCCGCGTTGGCGAAGAAGGTGTGGGCCACCTCGTGGGCGATGGAGAACCGGCGTCGCCGCTCGGAGGTACAGGCGAGGTTGCACAGGATCAGGGGCCGGGGCCCGAGGGGCACGAGCATCGCGTCCCAGCCGCTGGAGGCCCGGGTGTGGCGCACGGTCAGCCCGAGCAGGGCCGCGACCTGGTGCGGGTCGACCGGCGGCGGCGCCGGGACCGGGTCGGAGGCCACGAGCCGGCGGATGACGGCGGCCGAGTGCGCCACGACCTGCTCTCGGGCCGCCTCGACGTCGGCCACCGGCACCGGGATCGGCGCCGGCCGATCCGGCATGGCGACCGCCGACCGCACGCTGGCCACATCGGCTCCCCGCCTCACTGGCCCGAGCGGAGGTGGTCGAGGACGGCCGGCAGCACGTCGCGGTAGATCCGCCGCCACTCGTCCCGGCTCCGCAGCTCCGCCGCCCGCCACTGGACGACGGCGCGCAGGCGGCCGACGTCGAGCCCCGCCAGGTCGACGCCGCGCTGCCGCGCGACCTCCTGCAGCGCCTCGATGAAGCCCTCGTCCCGCTCCGCGCGGCCGTCGAGGTCGTCCTCGCCGACCCCAAGGGCGTCGGCGATGGCGCGGAGCTTGGCCTTGGTCACGCTGTGCCGCCCGTTCTCCAGTCCCGACAGGTAGGACTTGCTGGTCCCGGAGGCGGCGGCCAGTTGGTCCAGGCTCCAGCCGCGGCGCTCGCGGCAGGCGCGAATCCGCTCGCCGATGAAGGCGCTCATCTCGCGGTCGAGGGTCATGCTCCGGGCCCCGTCCTCCGGCGGCGTGCACCGCCTGCCGTTCGATCGAGTCTACCACGCCCCGACCGCACAGGCCCGGTCGTCCAGGACCCACGGGGCAGCAGCGAGCCCTCAGGGCGGAGCGAGCCGGTGAGGCATCAGGTGGCCAGACCGCCCGGGCGGGCCGCACGGGCCCCCTTGACACCCGGTCGTGTTCGACATATCGTACGTTCAGTATGTCGAACGGCGCCGAGGCGCCGGGAGAGCGGGGGAATGGCCTTCAGGAACGCGACCGTGGAGATCCAGCTCGGCAACGTCGAGTCACGGTTGGTCGGCCCGGCGCCGCAGGAGGCGCTCGACCGGGCGCTCAACCCCCGGCTCGCGACCGGTCGAGCGGCGGCAGGGAAGACCGCGGTCGTGTACGACCCCGAGCGCAACGCCGTCCTCACCGGCGCGGTGCCGCTGGCGAAGCGGGTTCTGCGCCGGGCCGGGGTGCGGGTGCGGCTCCGCGACCACCGCCGCCGGGCCCCCAGGGCGCTCCGCGTCGCCCTCCGTCCCGACCTCACTCTCCGGCCCTACCAGGCCGAGGTCGTGGAGGCGGCGCTCCGCCATGGGCGGGGCAAGGTCGACGTCGGCACCGCGGGTGGCAAGACCCTGCTCGCGGCCGCGATCATCGCCCGCCTCGGCCTGCCGACCCTGTACCTGGTCACCACCCGCACCCTGCTCCACCAGGCGGCGGTCGCCCTGGCCGGGATGCTGGGGGACGAGCCCGGCGTGGTCGGTGCCGGGGTCGAGCGGCCCGCCCCCCTGACCGTGGCCTTGGTGCAGGCGCTCGAGCCGCACCGGCGGGCCGTCGAACGCTGGCGGGGCGGCGTGCTGGTCTTCGACGAGGGCCACCACGCCGCCGCCGTCACCTGTCTGGACCTGATCCGCGCGGTCGCTCCCCGCTACCACTTCTACCTCTCGGCCGTGCCGTTCCGCTCGGGGGCCGACCAGGTCGTGCTCGACGCGCTCGCCGGCGCGTCCCTGACCGGCGGCCGCTACTCGGCCCAGTACCTGGTCGACCACGGCTACGCCTGCCCGGTCCGAGTGCGCCTGGAGCACGTCGCGCTCGAGGGCTCGTGCCGGGAGCGACCCTTCGCCGCCATCTACCGCCAGCAGGTGGTCGACAACCGGCGGCGCAACGCCCTGATCGCGGGCATCGCCCGCGACGAGGCGGCGCGAGGTCGCTCGGTGCTGGTCCTGGTCGACCACGTCCGCCACGGCCACGCCCTGCTCGGCCTCCTCGGCCCCGGCGCCGCCTTCATTCACGGCGCCTGGCCCTCCGCCGCGCTCCGCCGCGAGGTGGGGCGCTTCGCGGACGGGTCGCTCCGGCTCCTGGTGGCCACCGCCGGCCTCTTCCAGGAGGGGGTGAGCATCGACGGCATCGAGGTCCTGATCCAGGGCGGGGGCCTCAAGTCCCGCACCAAGGTGCTGCAGAGCGTGGGCCGCGGCATGCGCCGCGCGCCCGGCAAGGACAGCTGCCTGTACGTGGACTTCTGGGACGACGACGACCTCGGCCTGCTGGCGGCGCACAGCCGGGAGCGACTGCGCCTGCTGCGGGACGAGGGCTTTCCGGTCCCGCCGCCGCCGGGCCGGAAGCCGCCGCGCGGGGACAGCGGTCCGGAGCCGCCGACCTGGGTCCACGTCCCCGGCAGCCGGCGCTTCGTCCGCATGGGGCCGACGGGCACGATCCACGGTCGGGGCGAGTGCCTCAGCGCCGAGCTCGTGCCACAGCCCCTCTGCCAGCGGTGCCCCAACGACCGAGCCTGCGTCAGGGGAGGGATCGTGACATGGCACGACGACCGGGAGTGAGGACCATGCCCCTCGAGGCGGTCGCGGCTCGCCTGGAGCGCGAGCGGGCCGGCCAGCGCGACCTGTACGCCCGTCTCAGCGAGACCTCGCTCGAGGTGGGCGAGCCGCTCGCGCCGCTGGTCGACCGGTACCGGCTGCGGGTGCGGGCCGGCGCCTGCGACGCCGAGCTGCGCCTGACCGACACCGCCCTGGCCCAGCTCTGCGCCATCGCCGGGGTGCCGATGCAGCTCCTCGAGCGAGCGCCGGCGGCCGTCGGCCTGGCGACCATGCGCGGCATGCTCGCGCTGAGCCGGGAGAGCGACGACCGGCAGCACCTGCTCCGCCTGCGCGAGGAAGGCAGCCCGCGGTTGCGGGCGGTGCTGCCCCCGAGCTACGTCCGTCTCGACGACCGCGAGGTGCTGGCCGAGGTGATCCGGGCCACCCGGGGCGAGAACGCGCGCGCCGCCGGGGTCTGGATCACCGACGACATGCTCGCGCTGCGGGTCCTGGTCGGCAACGACCTCGACCTCGGGGCCCCCGGCGGGCACGACCCGGGCCGGGCGGGCTTCGACGTCGTCTCGAGCGAGACCGGCTGCCACCCGCTCGAGCTGCGCCACGTGCTCTACCGGGTCGTGTGCGCCAACGGCATGACCCGGCTGGTCGACGCCCAGCGCGAGCTCAGGGCGCGGTACACCCGCATGGACCGCCCGACCCTGGGTGCGGCCCTGCACGACGCCCTCGGCCGCCTGGCCGGGGCCGGCGAGCGGGCCGCGACCCGCCTCGCCGGTCTCCGCGGCGAGCTCGTCGGCGAGCCGGCGCGCGAGGTCGAGGCCATTCTCCAGCGCTACCGGCTGGGCTCGCCGCGGAGCCGTCTGGCGACCCAAATCGGGGACGAGGTCGGGCGCGCCGCGTCGCTGTTCGGCCTCAGCCGCTTCGAGCTGGTGCAGACCTTCACCGCCGTCGCTCGCGGCCTGGACTACGCCAACCGCGTGCGGGTCGAGGACGCCATGGGCTCGTACCTCGAGGACGGTCTGGCGGCGTGACCGCGACCGGCCCTGGCCGGAACAGGTCCCGAGCTGGCTCGATACCCGGCCGAGCGTGAAAACCGCAACCCCACGGGGCGTCCTCAGGAGTGTGAGGCTGACGGAGGTCGGGCGCCTGGTGGGCGCCCGCGGGGAGGAGACCGGCCGTGGCGAGGTCCTTGCGAGTGACCGGGGACGAGACGGGGGCCGCGGTTGCCGCCCTCAGGCGGCGCGTCCGCGAGGTCGAGGAGGAGGTCTTCTCCCTGGTCCAGATCCCCCTCCCCGGAGACCGCGAGGCAATGGCCAGCGCCCTGCTGGTGGCCAGCTCGACGATGCTCTTCTCGGGCCCGCCCGGATCGGGCAAGACGACCCTGGCGCGGGTCATCGGTCAGGCCTACTTCGGCGACGGTCGCGAGCGACCCGACATCGCGACCGTCAACTGCCACCAGGACCTGACCCCCTTCGACCTGCTCTACGACCTCGACCTGGCCGCGCTCCAGCAGGGCCGGGAGGTGGTGCGGCCGAAGCCGATCGTGCTCGCCCGCTGCAAGTTCCTGAACGAGATCCAGCGCGCCGCCGGGACCCTCCAGAACGCGCTCCTGCCGCTCCTGTCCGAGCGCGAGGTCAACTACCGGGGGGCTCGCTTCTCGAGCCCGCAGTACGTCTGCATCCTCGACCGCAACCCCGCGGACCGGGCCTCGCAGGACCTGGCCCCGGCCTTCCTCGACCGGGTCGACTACGGGTTCCTCATGCCCACCCCGCACCTGCGCGAGGCGCTGCTCATCGGCGCGGCACGGCGCTCGTCGAGCCGCCTCAGCTGGACGCCGCTGGAGGCACGCGTCCGGCGCCACCTCGGCGTGCCGCTGCTCGAGCAGGCGTGGTCGGCGGTGGGCGAGGTGCAGATCCCGGCCTCGGTCGAGCTGTACGCCATCATGCTGGTCGAGGCCTTCCGACTGTGCGTCAAGGAGGAGAGGTCGCTGCTCAACCCGGCCTTCGACCTCGACTGCTCGAGCTGCGGCTTCCGCGGCGAGATCTGCAGCCACCTCGAGACCATCACCGGCCACCGGCCCCTCGACAGTCTGCTGCGCCTCGCCCAGGCCTTCGCCTGGCGCCACGGCCGGGCGGCGGTCGAGGTGGCCGACCTGCTGCGCCTGGCGCCGTACGTCACCGGCCATCGGGTGCAGCTGCGCCGCGACCTGCTGCGCTCCTTCTCCTCGACCTTCGCGTGGATCGAGGACGTCGCGGTGGGGGAGATCCTGTCCAGCAAGGGCGAGACCTGGCCGCGGGCGGCCGCGGCGGCGCTGGCCGGCGACCGGCGTTTCCTCGAGGAGCAGCAGGAGCGCGACCTGGTGGTGCGCGAGCTGCTGGTGTTCCTCGACGACCCGGCGGTCGACGCCCTGCGCGAGCGCCACCGCCGCGAGCGGGCGGCAGAGCCGGAGATCGCAATGCCGGCGGAGGGGTCGTGAGGCGCGGCGTCTCCGGGCTCGGCCCGGGCCGCGAGCTGGCCCTCTCCGACCGGCCCGGGCTCAACCCCGCCCGCCTGCAGGAGCTGGCCTGGCACCTGGCCAGCGCGACCGGCGCGCACCTGTTCGTGGCCGTCGTCGACGACGGCGCGCCGCGCATGGACTGGCACACCGTCAAGGTGCCGCGCGAGGTCCTGGCCGAGCCGGAAACCGCGGCCTTCGCGACGCTCCTGCACGAGTGGGGCCACCGGACCGTCAGCCCGCGCAGCCTGGAGCGCGGGCTGGCGCTGGCGGCCGAGGTCGCTGTCGGCCGTGGCGTGAACCTGGCGGAGGCCTGCGAGGTCGTCAACATCGCCTGCGACCTGTGGGTGGACGACGTCTGCCTGCACGACACCCGGTGGGGAAGCCTGTACTGGGACGACCTCTGCCGTCAGACCGCGCGGGTGCGGGCGCTGGTCGCCGACCGACCGGCCAGGGGACCGGCCGCGGGCCTGCTCGAGGTCGCCCAGGCCCTGGTCCAGGTCCCGGCCGCGCGCGCCGGCCGCCGCGGTCAGG
>CAYTJW010000275.1:0-6826 GCA_964438135.1 uncultured Thermoanaerobaculia bacterium | reverse complement strand
CGCGCGGTGCACGCCGGGGGAGCCGGTGGCGGGGCTGGCGCTCCCCTCGCGGCCGACGTAGCGCGGCCGGCGGTCGGGCTCGAGGTCGAGCAGCACCTGGGCCATGTAGCTCCAGGCGCCCCGGTTGCGGGTCTCCTCCTGGGCCCACACCAGCTCGGCGCCGTCGTAGGGGGCGACGACCCGACGGAAGAGCTCGGCGTGGAAGGGGTAGAGCTGCTCGACGCGGACGATCGCCACGTCCTCCACCCGGTCCCGCTCGCGGGCGGCGAGCAGGTCGTAGAAGAGCTTGCCGGAGCACAGCACCAGTCGCCGGGCGCGGGCCGGCGGGGTCGGGTCGGGGAGGACCTCCTGGAAGCCGCCGCCGAGCAGGTCGTCCACGGCCGAGACGGCGCGCGGCAGGCGCAGCAGGCTCTTGGGCGCCATCACCACCAGCGGCCGCCGGAAGGGGCGCGCGAGCTGCCGGCGGAGGGCGTGGAAGTACTGCGCCGGCGTGGTCAGGTTGCAGACCTGCATGTTGTCCTCGGCGGCCAGCGCCAGGTAGCGCTCGAGGTAGGCGCTGGAGTGCTCCGGCCCCTGGCCCTCGTAGCCGTGCGGCAGCAGCATGACCAGCCCGGAGCTGCGCTCCCACTTGTCGAGGGAGGCGGCGACGAACTGGTCGACGATCACCTGGGCGCCGTTGGCGAAGTCGCCGAACTGCGCCTCCCACACCACCAGCACGTTCGGGTCGACCAGCGAGTAGCCGTAGTCGAAGCCCAGCACCGCCGCCTCGGACAGCATGCTGTTGTAGACGCAGAAGCGCGGCTGGTCGGGGCGGATGTGGTTGAGCGGGACGTGCTTCGCCTGCGTCTCGAGGTCGAACCAGGCGGCGTGACGCTGGGAGAAGGTGCCGCGGATCGAGTCCTGGCCGGAGAGGCGGACCGGCCTGCCCTCCGCCAGCAGGGTGCCGAAGGCGAGCAGCTCGGCCGTGGACCAGTCGACCGTGCCCCGGTCGCGCACCGCCTCGAGGGTGGCCGGCAGGCGGCGGGCGACCTTGGGGTTGAGGGAGAAGCCGGGCGGCACGGTGGTCAGGGCGGTCGCCACCTCGACCAGCACCGGGTGCTCGACCGCGGTCGGCGCCGGCTCGTGCGAGAAGGGGCGGTCGAACCCCTGCCAGGCGCCGGCGAAGGCGTGCTCCCGCCGCAGCGGCAGCGGGCACGACACCTTGACGCTCTCGAAGGCCTCCTGCAGCCGCTCCCTGAACTGGTCGGCGAGGCGGTCGCTGTCGGCGCTCGTCAGCACCCCCGCCTCCACCAGGTGCCGCTGGTAGAGGGTGCGCACCGACGGCCGGGCGGCGATCTGCCGGTACAGCACGGGCTGGGTGAAGGCCGGCTCGTCGCCCTCGTTGTGGCCGTGGCGGCGGTAGCAGAGCATGTCCACGACCACGTCGCGGTGGAAGCGCTGGCGGAAGCGCAGGGCGAGGTCGACCGCGTACACCACCGCCTCGGGGTCGTCGCCGTTGACGTGGAAGACCGGCGCCTCGACCAGCTTGGCGGCGTCGGTCGGGTAGCGGGAGGAGCGCGCCTCGCCCGGGGAGGTGGTGAAGCCGATCTGGTTGTTCACCACCAGGTGGACCGTGCCGCCGGTGCGGTACCCCTCGAGCATGGAGAGGTTGAAGGTCTCGGCGACGAGGCCCTGGCCGGCGAAGGCGGCGTCGCCGTGGACCAGGAGGGGGATGACCCGGTCGCGGTGCTCCAGGTCTCCCCGCTGCCGCTGCTTGGCGCGGGTGCGCCCCTCGACCACCGGGTCGACCGCCTCCAGGTGGCTGGGGTTGGCGGTCAGGCTGAGGTGGAGCGGTCGGCCGGACCGGCAGCGGTAGTCCGAGCTGTAGCCGCGGTGGTACTTGACGTCGCCGTCGCCGCCCACCGAGTCCGGCTGGATGTTGTCCTCGAACTCGTGGAAGACCATGTGGTAGGGCTTGCGCAGGACGTTGGCGAGGACGTTGAGCCGACCGCGGTGGGCCATGCCCATCACGACCTCCTCGGCGCCGCTCGCGTCAGCCGCCTCGAGGAGGGCGTGCAGGGCCGGGATGAGCGCCTCGGCGCCCTCGAGCGAGAAGCGCTTCTGGCCGGTGTAGCGGCTCTGGATGAAGGTCTCGAACAGCTCGGCGTCGGTCAGCTGGGCGAGGACCGCCACCTCGCGCTCGGGGTCGAGCCGCGGCCGATTGCGGCGCGGCTCCATCTCGCCCTGCAGCCAGCGGCGCACCTCCCGCTCCTGGATGTGGACGTACTCGACCCCGACGCTGCCGCAGTAGGTGTCGCGCAGGATGGCGACGATCTCGCGCAGGGTGGCGCGCTGCGGCCCGCCCAGGTGGCCGGTGTCGAAGGTGCCGTCGAGGTCGGAGCTCGCGAGGCCGAAGCGCTCCAGCTCCAGCTCCGGGATGGCCTGCGGCACGCTGCCGAGGGGGTCCACCTGGGCCGCCAGGTGGCCGACGCTGCGGTAGGCGAAGATCAGGCTCGCCACATGCGACTGCTTGCGCGCCCGGGCCGCGGCGACGCACTCGCGCGGGCACATGGCGAGCTCGAAGCCGGTGAAGAACAGCCGCCACTGCTCGGAGACCGCCGCCGGGTCGCTCTTCCAGCGGGCGAACATCTCGTCGACGAAGCCCGGGCTGCCGAGGACTGGCAGCGCCGGGTGGGGGAGGGGCGATGACGGCGTGGTGGCCACGGGGTACCTCCAGCGGGCGCGACGGCCGCCCGGATTATGCCATCGCGGGGCTCGCCGTGGGCGGCACCGGTCCGCGCTGACCCGCGCCCTGCACCCCTGCCGAGAGGGCTGCGCGGCGACGGCGGAGTGCGTAGAATACCCGATGCCGCGTCTGCGGCTGCGGAGGGTGCGATGCACGAGCCGACCATCGACCGGCGCGACCTGGAGACCTGGGCCGCGTTCCTCACCGACCACTCCCTGGGCGGCATCACGCCGGACGACCGGGTGATGATCAAGGGGGAGCGGATCTGCTGGCCCCTGATGGAGATCCTCGAACGCCGCGTGATCGAGGCGGGGGCCGTGCCCGACGTCTGCCTGGTGCCGCCGAACAACGACCGCGGCCGGGTGTGGTCCGCGGGGGTGGCGCGGCACGGTCGCGAGGAGCAGCTGCTGCGGGTGCCGGAGTGGCACCGCCGCCGCTACGAGAGCATGACCAAGTACGTCGAGGTGCTGGGCGCCGAGGACCCGACCCGCTTCACCGGCCTGGAGACGGCCCGGATGCAGGCGTTGGCGGCAGCCGACCGGCCGTTCGCCGACATCCGCCTGAGCAAGCCGTGGGTCATCACCCTGTTCCCGACGCCGGGCTTCGCCGCCATCGAGGGCATGGACCCGGACGAGTACGCGCGCTTCATCGTCCGCGCCTCGACGGTCGACCCGCGCCCGCTGCGGGACGCGGAGGAGAGGATCGCGCCCCTGCTCGACCAGGGACGGCACGTGGAGATCGTCACCGCCCACCCGGGCGACGGCCGGCGGCTCTGTCTGGAGCTCGACATCACGCCGGGGCGATCGCGCATGTCCTATGGGCTGCACAACTTCCCGGACGGCGAGGTGTTCACGAGCCCGGACGCGAGCGCGACCCGGGGTGAGCTCTTCCTCGACCTGCCGGTGTTCTACGGCGGCACCGAGATCCGGGGCATCTACCTCCGCTTCGAGGGCGGCCGGATCGTCGACTACCGGGCGGAGGTCGGCGCCGAGCAGCTCGCGGCGATCGTCGAGACCGACCCGGGCTCGCACCGCCTGGGCGAGGTGGCGTTCGGCATGAACCCGGGTCTCGACCGGGTCCTCAAGCACCCGCTGTTCGTGGAGAAGGTGGGCGGCACCCTGCACGTCGCCATCGGCGCCAGCTACGAGGACTGCTACGTCGCCGAACCGCGCTCGGACGACGGCCGCCGCCTCCTCGCCCTCCTCGAGGAGCGCGGGACGCTGAACCGCTCGGCGCAGCACGTGGACGTGGTGGCTGACTTCCGTCCGGGCGGCTGCGGCCGCTCGGTGACGATCGACGGCCGCGAGCTGGTGGTGCGCAACGGGGTGTGGGTGGCAGGCTAGGTGGCGTGGGAGCTGCCCCCGTGACCCGCGCGCGCGGCGCCGGGGGGGGAGCGAACCGTCCACCGGCTGCGGCAGGCCCCAGCGCGGTCGTCGGCGACGATCGGGGCGGGGCAACGGAGGGCACGATGAAGGGTGAGTCCAGGACGACGGCGGGCGCGGCAGAGGGCCCGCGGCGGGTGGAGGAGATCCTCCCGACCGAGATCTTCGCCGAGCTGCGGCGCGGGGTGCTGGGCCAGGACCAGGCGCTGCGCTTCGTGTCGGTGTCGGTGTACAAGCACACCACCGGCCGGGTGGCGGGCAACATCCTCCTGATCGGCAGCTCGGGCACCGGCAAGACGACGATCATGAACAACATCCAGCGCCTGTACCACGAGGTGCCGGAGTACCGTCTGTTCCGCGCCATGACCATCATCAACGCCAACCTGCTGGTCGACGCGGACCGGATGGAGTTCCAGCCGGTGCGGCTCTTCTCGGCCATCGAGCAGCGGGTGCGCGCCCTGATCGGTGAGTCCCCGACCCGCGAGCAGCTGAAGGAGGCGATGGAGCGGGCCACCATCTGCATCGACGAGGTCGACAAGATGGCGGCGGTGGTGGCGGGCAAGCCCAACGCCATCGGCGTGGTCCTGCAGCAGGGGCTGCTGACGCTCATGGAGGGCGAGAAGGTCGCCTACCGCACCCACGCCTTCGTCGACGGGGTCGAGAAGGAGGTCACGCTCGACATCGACACCCGCTGCATGATGTTCATCTGCGGCGGCGCCTTCGAGGGTCTCTACGACCAGGTCTACCTGCGGGTGGTGAAGCCGGGGAGCGGCGAGCGCCTGAAGTCGATCGCCACCCAGACCGCCGACGGCCAGGTGCGGATCGAGCAGCGCTTCGCCCTGGCCGACTTCCTCAAGCCGGAGGACCTGTTCGAGTACGGCATGGTGCCGCAGTTCATCGCCCGCTTCGACAACGTGGTCCTGCTGCGGGACCTCGACGTCCAGGTGCTGCGGGAGATCCTGCTCCAGTCCCTCGACTCGCCCTTCGTCCGCTCGCGCGAGTACTTCGCGGTCATGGACATCCGCCTCGAGCTCGAGGACCTGGCGGCGGCTCTGATCGCCGAGAAGGCGGAGAAGAACGCCCGCACCGGAGCGCGGGCGCTGCGGGCGGTGTTCGGGCGCATCGTCAACCCGCTCGAGTTCGACCCGTGGCAGCACGAGGCCCTGCAGCGCCTGCCCGAGGGAGGCCACAGCTTGCGCGTCACGGCGGACATGGTCCGCGTCGTGCTCGGGGGGTAGGGCGTCCGCGGGCCGCCGGCGGTCCGCTCTCGGCCACGCCACCGCCGCGGCGGGCGCGCGGGGGAGTGGGTTCCGGGGCCCGACCGCTGATGATCGGGCGCCCGGCCTGCTACACTGGGGGGGTGACCGGCTCGCCGGCGCTCCGACTCGACCTCGACCTTCGCGAGTGCCTCGACCAGAGGCTGCTGCCGGAGGCGCTGATCGTGCAGCAGGACCGGAACCTGGTCATGGGCGACCAGGCGGTGCTCGACCCCGCCGCGGAGGAGGACCTCGAGGCGGCCTACCGGGCCATCGCGGCCCACCGGCCGCTCGCGCTCGGTCGCTACCTCCTGCGGCGGCCGCGCGGGCCCGTCCCCCGCTGGCAGTACGAGGCCGTGGTGCACGACCTCGAGACCACCCCCAGCTGCCGGCCGGGCGACGTCCGTCGCAGCCTGACGGCGATCCTGGAGGACGCCGCCCGGCGGCGGATCCGCAGCCTGGCGAGCGGGCCGATCGGCGTCTTCGAGCACCTGGGGTTGACCTTCGAGGACATGGTCGAGGCCTTCGACACGGCGATTCTGGAGACGTGCGTGAGCCTGGAGGAGCCGATCCGGCTGACCCTCCTGCTCGACGACCTGGGCGAGCTGGAGGAGATCTCCCACCAGCTCCGGGCGCGGGTCCTGCGGCGGGCGAGCCGCAGCTTCCGCACCGTCGACGGCGACGCCGCCGTGGTCGAGGTCCGGCAGGGTAAGGTGCGTCTCCACTTCCGATTCGTGCCGGGCTCGCTGTCGGGCTACCTGGTGTCGAGGGTGGCCTCGGCGGGGTGACAGCGGGCGTGAGGGCAGCGTGAGTCAGGGAGCGGAGGTGTGAGCGTGAGCCGCTACGTCCTCGTCTTCAGTCACCCGGAGCTCGGCGAGCAGCGAGTGCCGCTCGAAGACGACCGCAGCTACCGCATCGGCGCCAACCCGGACAACGACATCGCCATCGCCCAGGGCGACGTCTCGCGCCGCCACGCCGTCCTCTCCAGCTGTCGCGGCCGGTTCCAGATCACGGACCTGCGCAGCAAGAACGGGACCTTCGTCAACGGCCAGCGGGTCTCCTCCGCCGAGGTCGGCTGCGGCGACCTGATCGCCATCTCGTCCGCCACCGTCCTCATCCTCGACGCCGAGGCCGAGGGCAGCGACGACCCGGGGGGGCGCCGCCAGGCCGAGATCACGCCGCCCCCGCCGACGGACGAGACCGGCGCCTACCGCGCCCCGTCGTCGGCCGAGGACATCGTCGAGCTGCTCGAGACGGCCGCCCGCTCGCTCGCGGGGGGCTCCCTCGACGAGCCGCTGCGTTGGGCGGTGGCCCGCCTCGAGGTGGCCGGCGCGGCGCTCCTCTTCCGCGCCGACGACGGCAGGATCGCGGTGGTGGCGAGCGCGGGCGAGATCGGCACGCTCCTGTCCTGCCGCGCCGAGCTCGAGAGGATCGCCAGCAGCGACGAGGCGGTCGGACCGGGA
>CAYTJW010000274.1:5118-6843 GCA_964438135.1 uncultured Thermoanaerobaculia bacterium | reverse complement strand
TGGACCGCCCCGCGCAGCCAGGCCGCCACCGCGTCCGGGGCCCAGGGGACGTCCTCCTCCCGGGTGTCGCCGGAGACGATGTCGGCCAGGATCAGGCGGGCCGCGAGCGCGGCCTGGCCGGCGCCGCCGTCGAGCATGAGGGCGTACAGCCGCAGCTGGCGCCGGAAGCGCTCCAGGCGTTCGTGGGCGTAGAGGTTGTGGAGGTCGACCGCGAAGTGGAGGGTCTTGATCTCGTCGACCCGCACCGCTCGGCCGCCCTCGTACGCCACCCCGTCGGCGCGGCCCTCGACCGTCACCGCCCAGCCGTCGACCTCGAGCTCGAGGGAGACCGGGACCTCGGCGCGGAAGGAGGGGTCGGTCGCGGCCAGGTCCTGCTGGACCCTGCGGTGCAGCTCCTGGCCGATCCACAGCCGGGTCAGGCCGGTGCCACCGAGGCCGATGGAGCGCCGCTCGCCGTCGCCGAGGAGGTCGCCGACGCCGGCCGAGATGCGGCGCGCCGCGAGGTCGACCTCGATCGTCACGCGCCGATTGTAGCCGCGCCGGGGAAGGGACTGCTGCGGGCATTCGTTGCTGTGGGGTCGAGCCGGAGCGACTATACTCTCCGGCCGGAGGCCGACGCGTGGCGAAACCCGACATCTCGGCGCTCAGGATCGACCCCGCGGCGCGGGAGCGGCGGCGGACGCGCTGGCCGCTGGCGGTCGGCGCGGCCCTGATCGCTCTGGTCGCGGCGGCGGCCGTCTGGTGGTTGGTCGCGGGCGGTGGCGCGGCCGAGGTCCGGCTGGCCACGGCGCGGGCCGCGGACTCCGGCCCGGCGGCGGTGCTCAACGCCTCGGGCTACGTCACCCCGCGCCTGCGGGCGACGCTGTCCGCCAAGGTCACGGCCAAGGTGCGCGAGGTGCTGGTCGAGGAGGGCGTGACGGTGGAGGCCGAGCAGGTGCTGGCCCGGCTCGACGACACCGACGCGCAGGCCGAGCTCCGCGCCGCCGAGGCCGAGCACGCGGTGGCGACGGCTCGCCTCGCCGAGGTCGAGGTCGACCGGGCCGACGCGGAGCGCTCCCTGCGGCGGGTCGAGGACCTGCACCGGCAGGGGGTGGCGTCCGAGGATGACCTCGACCGTGCCTCCACCCGCGCCCTGGCGACCGGGGCCGGCCTCGAGCTGGCCCGCCGCCAGGCCACGTCGGCCGAGCGGCGGGCGGCGGTGGCGCGCCAGGCGGTGGACAACCACGTCGTCCGGGCGCCCTTCGCCGGGGTGGTGGTGTCCAAGGACGCCCAGCCGGGCGAGATGGTGTCGCCGGTCTCGGCCGGGGGCGGCTTCACCCGCACCGGCATCGCCACCGTCGTCGACATGGCCTCGCTCGAGGTCGAGGTCGACGTCAACGAGGCCTACATCGCCCGGGTCAGGTCGGGGCAGCGGGTCGAGGCGGTGCTCGACGCCTACCCCGAGTGGCGCATCCCGGCCCACGTCATCACCGTCATCCCGACCGCCGACCGGCAGAAGGCGACCGTGGCGGTGCGGATCGGCTTCGACGCCCTCGACCCCCGCATCCTCCCCGACATGGGGGTCAAGGTGGCGGTCCTCGGCGACGACGCGCCCAAACGCCCGCGGGTGCAGGGCCGCGGCGCAGAGTCCGACGAGTCCGCTGCGCGCGCCCACCGCGCGGATGTCGAGGCGATCGATGGCGTGTGATTCGCGGAACGCCGCGACGGCCGCGAGCACCTGCGCCA
>CAYTJW010000274.1:0-5108 GCA_964438135.1 uncultured Thermoanaerobaculia bacterium | reverse complement strand
GGTGGCGTTCCTCGGCGACGACGCGCCGGCGGCGGCACCGGCCGTGCTCGTCGCCCGGGCGGCGGTGCGGGAGGCGGACGGGCGCAGCTACGTGCTGGTGGTGGTGGACGGGGTCGTGGAGCGCCGCGCGGTGCGGGTCGAGGGCACCGCGGGCGGCGACGCCCGCCTCACCGCCGGCCTGGCGGCGGGCGAGCAGGTGGTGGTGGAGGGCCCGGTCGACCTGCGCGACGGCCAGCGGGTGACGGCGGGGTAGGGAGGCGAGCATGGTGCGGGTCGACGGCAGCGGCAACGGCAGCCTGATCACGGCGCGTCGTCTCGACAAGGTGTACCGGCGGGGCGGCGAGGAGATCCACGTCCTGCAGGGCCTCAACCTGGACGTGGCGGAGGGCGAGTTCGTCGCCTTCATGGGTCCCTCCGGCTCGGGCAAGACGACCCTGCTCAACCTGCTCGGCGGTCTCGACCTGCCGAGCGCCGGCAGCATCACCGTGGCCGGCGACGAGCTGACCCGGATGTCCTCCGCCAAGCTGACCGCGTGGCGCGCCCGCCACGTCGGCTTCGTGTTCCAGATGTACAACCTGATCCCGGTCCTGACCGCGTTCCAGAACGTCGAGCTGCCGCTGCTCCTGACCCGGCTCGGCCGGGCCGAGCGGCGGCAGCACGTCGAGGCCGCCCTGGCCCTGGTCGGGCTGGCCGACCGCATGCGCCACTTCCCGCGCCAGCTCTCCGGGGGTCAGCAGCAGCGGGTGGCGATCGCCCGGGCGATCGTCGCCGACCCGACCTTCCTGCTCTGCGACGAGCCCACGGGCGACCTCGACCGCCGCTCGGCGGGCGAGATCATGGACCTGCTCGAGCGCCTGGTGCACGAGCGCGGCAAGACCGCGCTCATGGTCACCCACGACCCGCGCGCGGCCGAGCGGGCGGACGCGGTGCTCCACCTCGACAAGGGGGCGCTGGTCTCATCCGCGGGGGCGCCGGCGTGAGGTACCTGCACCTCGTCTGGGCCAACCTGGCGCGGAAGAAGATCCGCACCACCCTGACCATCGGCTCGTTCGTGGTGGCGCTGTTCCTGTTCGGCCTGCTGGCGGTGCTGCGGGTGGCGTTCCAGGCCGGCGCCGACGTCGCCGGCGTCGACCGGCTGACGGTGATCAACAAGACCTCGCTCATCATGCCGCTGCCCTACTCGTACCGCGAGCGGCTGCTGCGGGTCGAGGGCGTCGAAGACGTCACCTTCGCCTCGTGGTTTGGCGGCGTCTACCAGGACGAGCGGAGCTTCTTCGCCCAGTTCGCGGTCGACACCGAGTCCTGGCTGCGGGTGTACGCGGAGTACGTGGTGGCCGAGGACCAACTGCGCTCCTTCCTGGCCGACCGTCAGGGCTGCCTGGTCGGGCGCTCGCTGGCCCGCCGCTTCGGCTTCGAGGTCGGCGACCGCCTGCCCCTGCGCGGCACGATCTGGCCCGGCACCTGGGAGTTCAACGTCAGCGGCGTGTTCGAGGGCGACCGGCCGGAGGTCGACACCAACCTGATGCTGTTCCGCCACGACTACCTCGACGAGCGGCGCCAGTTCGGCGAGGGCACGGTCGGCTGGTACGTGGTCAAGCTCTCGAGCCCGGACGACTCGGTGGCCGCGGCGCGGGCGATCGACGAGGGCTTCGCCAACTCGCCGTACGAGACCCTGACCCAGACCGAGAAGGAGTTCGCCCAGTCCTTCGCCAAGCAGATGGGCAACATCGAGCTGCTCATCCTGAGCGTCGGCGCGGTGGTGTTCTTCACCCTGCTGCTGGTGGCCGGCAACACCATGGCCATCGCCGTGCGGGAGCGGGTCGGCGAGCTGGCGGTGCTGAAGACGGTCGGCTTCTCCGACCTCGGGGTGCTCGCCCTGGTGCTGGCCGAGGCGGTGCTCATCGCCGGCCAGGGGGGGGTCATCGGCCTCGGGCTGGCGAAGCTGTTCACGCTCGCCGGCGACCCCACCCGGGGCATGCTCGGCGCGTTCTACCTGTCGTGGGGGGCG
This sequence comes from uncultured Thermoanaerobaculia bacterium, assembly GCA_964438135.1. Classification (GTDB taxonomy): domain Bacteria; phylum Acidobacteriota; class Thermoanaerobaculia; order Thermoanaerobaculales; family Sulfomarinibacteraceae; genus CAYTJW01. Next base: position 3,100 of record CAYTJW010000274.1, on the reverse strand, counting down.
ATCGCGATCGGCCTGGCGGTGGCCGTCGCCGTGGGGGTGGCGGCGGGGATCCTGCCCGCCCTGGCGGCGATGCGTCTCAGGGTCGTCGACGCCCTGCGGAGGGTGTGAGATGGCCATCCCGCTCCTCTACACCGTGCGCAGCGTCCGCCAGCGGTGGACCTCGGCGCTGGTCGCGATCCTCGGCATCGCCGGCACGGTCGGCGTGTTCGCGGCCATGCTGGCGATGGCGAGCGGCTTCCGGGCGACGCTGGTCGCATCGGGCTCGCCGGCCAACGCCGTCGTCCGCCGCGCCGGCGCCGACTCGGAGATGGTGAGCGCGGTGACGCTCGAGGAGCTCCGGGTGATCGAGAGCGCGCCCGGGGTGGCGCGGGCCGACGGGCGGCCGCTGGTCTCGGGCGAGGTGGTGGTGATCGCCGCCTTCCCGCTCGCCCGCACCGGCACCGAGGCCAACGTCCAGGTGCGGGGCGTGTCGCCGCAGGCGCTGGCGGCGCGCGACGGCGTGCGGGTGGCGGAGGGGCGCTTCTTCGTCCCCGGCACCAGCGAGCTGGTCGTGGGGCGCAACGCCCGGGAGGTGTACTCGGGCTTCGAGCTCGGGTCGCAGGTGAGGTTCGGCGGCGGCACCTGGACCGTGGTCGGGGTGCTCGACGCCGGCGGCAGCGCCTTCGACTCCGAGGTCTGGTGCGACGCCACGGTCCTGTCCCAGGTCTACAAGCGGCCGGAGAGCGTGTTCCAGTCGGTCACCGCGCGGCTCGAGTCGGCCGACGAGCTGACCCGCTTCAAGGACGCCCTGACCTCGGACCCGCGCCTGTCGGTCCAGGTCGAGCGGGAGACCGCCTACTACGAGCGGCAGTCGCGGGCCCTGACGACGCTCATCCGCGTCCTCGGCGCCCTGGTCGCGGCGGTGATGGGGGTGGGGGCGGTGTTCGGCGCCCTCAACACCATGTACGCGGCGGTCGCCGAGCGGGCGCGCGAGATCGGCACCCTGCGTGCGCTCGGCTTCTCCGGCCGCTCGGTGGTGGCCTCGTTCCTGCTCGAGGCGGTGCTCGTCTCGCTGGTCGGCGGCCTGCTCGGCTGCGCTGCGGTGCTGCCGCTCAACGGCCTCACCACCGGCACCATGAACTGGCAGACCTTCTCCCACCTCGCCTTCGCCTTCCGGGTGACCCCCGGTATCCTCGGCGCCGCGGTCGGCTTCGCCCTCGTCATGGGCGTGCTCGGCGGCCTGCCGCCCGCGCTCCGCGCCGCCCGGCTGCCGGTGGTGACGGCGCTCAGGGAGCTGTAGGCTCGCCCATTCAGGAGGTCGTTGCGCTGTCGCCAGGGCGTTGCTGCAGCGCAGCTTGAGCTGGGTGGTGGGGGCTGTCACCCCGGACGGAGTCAACGGTGACGGGCAGGCGATGCTGGAACGCAGCCGGCTCGGCTGATTCCACCCCGGGGGCAGCGACAGCGGCGGGTGGCAGGGGCGGGGAGCAGCGACAGCGACGGCGACAGCGGCAGCGACAGCGACAGCGAGAGGGGCAGCGGCAGCGACAGCGAGCAGCGAGCAGCGGTGGGGCTGTCCGTGGCGGTCGGCAAGGTCACCTCCGGGTCGTTCATGCCGCTTCAGCGGGTAGCTGCCGGGGCGGCCGGCGTCAAGGGCGAGCCGGCCTCGAGCCGGTCGCTGCGCGACCCTTGACCCCGACCGCCCCGGCACTGCCGCGACAAACCCCTCCTCAGGGAGGTCGCCCACGGCGTCCCCTCCCCCCTCTGCCGTGCGACGACCTCCCACCACGACGACCCCGAGACCACCGTCCCTCACTCCCCAATGCCTCGCCACCAGCCCGCAGCCTCCCCACGACCCCATGTCAGCTGCCGTGGCTCACCTGCAGCGCAACGACCTCATTCAGGCATCGTTCGGGATCAGGCGGGCCCGCCTGTGTTACCTTGGTGGGCGATGAAGAACTTCAACCTCAACGCGCTGCTCGAGGGTATGCTGCGGGTCTCGGACCGCGTCTCGGACCTCAACTTCTCGGTCGGCCAGGCGCCGCAGGTGGAGCTCGACGGCCTGCTGCAGCCGGTGAAGTTCCCGGGCCTCGACCGGCTGTCGCCGTTCCAGACCGAGACCATCGCCCTGCACCTGCTGCGGGGCAACCGCGACGCCACCCGCACCCTGGTCCAGACCGGCTCCACCGACGTCTCCTACGCCATCCCCGGCAAGACCCGCTTCCGGGTCAACATCTTCAGCCAGCGGGGGAGCTACTCGATCGTCATGCGCGTCATCCCGTCCGGGGTGCCGACGATCGAGGAGCTGGGCCTGCCCGAGGAGCTGAATCGGGTCGGCGACCTCAAGAACGGCGTCGTGCTGGTGACCGGCCCGACCGGCTCCGGCAAGTCGACCACGCTCGCCGCCATCATCCACAAGATCAACGCCGAGAAGCCCTACCACATCGTCACCATCGAGGACCCGATCGAGTACCTGCACCCGCACAAGCGAGCCACCGTCAACCAGCGCGAGGTCGGCGCCGACACCAAGTCCTTCGGCCTGGCGTTGCGCGCCGCCCTGCGCCAGGCGCCGAAGGTCATCCTGATCGGCGAGATGCGCGACGTCGAGACGATGGAGACCGCCATGGAGGCGGCCGAGACCGGTCACCTGGTGCTGTCGACCCTGCACACCATCGACGCCTCCAAGACGGTCGAGCGGGTGCTGGGCGTCTTCCCCAAGGAGCAGGAGACCTTCATCCGCAACCGTTTCGCCGCGTCCTTCCGCTACATCATCTCGCAGCGCCTGGTGCCGCGGGTCGGCGGCGGGCGGGTGGCGGTGCTGGAGATCCTGAAGTCGAGCATGCGCACCCGCGAGTATGTCCTCAAGGGCGAGACCGAGGGGCGCTCCCTGGTCGACGCCATGGCGGACGGCAACACCGAGGGCATGCAGCACTTCGACGGCGAGTTCGAGCGGCTGGTGCGGGCGGGCGTGGTGAGCAAGGAGGACGCCCTGCTCTACGCCACCAACCCGACCAACCTCGCCCTCTCCATGTCCGACCTCGACTACGCGGCCGACATCGCCGCCGCCGCGCCGGCCGGGGAGGTCGACGCCGACGGCGACGGCGGCGAGTTCGAGTTCGAGAAG
>CAYTJW010000273.1:0-6851 GCA_964438135.1 uncultured Thermoanaerobaculia bacterium | reverse complement strand
CGCCCCGCGCCCGCACGCCCAGGCCCCAGGTCAGTTCGGCGCCGTCCCCGGCGCTGGCCACGGTGACGCCGACCTCGCCGAACGGCTTGAGCCGCCAGCGCGGGCCGAGGTCGAGCTGGAGCTCGAGGCCGGGCGTGACGGTCAGGCTCTCGAACCGCTCGACCAGGTCGCCGACGTCGCTCGAGGCCTCGAGGTCGCTGGCGCCGAGCGACACCGGGAAGGTGAGGCGCAGCCGCCAGCGCCGTTCCTCCGACTCGTGCACGGCCCAGGCGAGCGGGACGCGGTAGACCTGCAGGGAGCGGGCCTCGACCTCCCCCTCGCCGTCACGCGCGAGCAGCATCGCCAGCGGCTGCAGCTCCTCGTCCTGGGCGGCGACCGGATTGCTGGCCAGGAGCGCGAGCGCGAGCGCGAGAAGGGCGAGCGCGGCCCGCGGCCGCGCCCGGCGGGTGGGGCGAGAATCGAGCATCGGCGACCCGTCTCCCTGTCCGCGGCAGTCTACCGTCACCGGCCGCGGCGCCGGAGGTATAGTGGTCTCGCCCCGGTGGCCGCGAGCCGAGCCGGACCGAGCCCCGGGGAAGGGAGGACGCGATGGCGCAGGTGGTCGAGCGGGTGGTGGGCTCGCGCTGGACGTGGTTGGCGCTCGGGGTCGCGGTCGGGATGGTGCTGGCGAGCGGGGGGGTGACGGCCCAGTCCCCGCCGGCGGCGCGCGCCGCGGTCCAGGAGGTCAAGACCCTCTACGTCGACGCCCACGGCGGCCAGTCCGTGGCCAACGAGGTCAACGCGGTCTGCAAGACCTACGCCGCCCAGGGGTGGTCGTTCGCTGGCCTCGAGTCGCACCTGGAGAACAACGACACCAAGGGCGCCTGGGTGACGCTGGTCAGGCCGGCGCCCTGAGGACGGCGGCGGTGGGAGCTGCTGACGCCGAGAGCCGGGCTGTCGCCCGCCGGGGGCGACAGCGGGGAGGACGACCATGAGGAAGAGCCTGTGCTCCGCTGCGGTGCTGGTGCTGCTGCTCGGCGTCTCCGGGTGCAGCACCCTGAGCGTGACGACCGACTACGACCGGTCGGTCGACTTCTCGAAGCTCGAGACCTTCCGCTTCGAGAAGACGACCGAGATCCGCAATCAGCTCGCCTACGACCGGTTCGTGCGCCTCATCACCGCCGAGCTGGAGGGCAAGGGGCTGGCCGCGGCCGGCGACGACGCCGACCTGGTGATCGTGCTGCACGGCCGGGTCGACAATCAGACCCAGATCCGCACCGACAGCTTCGGCTACGGCTGGGGCCGCTGGGGCTACTGGGGGCGGTACGGTTACGGTGGCATGGGCGCGACCACCACCGTCAGCCAGGTCCCGGTCGGCACCCTGGTCGTCGACCTGGTCGCCGCCGACAGCAAGCAGCTGGTGTGGCAGGCGGTGGCCGAGGACACCCTCAAGGCGGGCATGTCCCCGGACGAGCGCGACGACCGGGCCGGCAAGGCAGTGGCGGAGATCTTCGCCGGCTTCCCGCCGGGCGCGAGGTAGGCGCCGCCGCCGCCGACCGCGGTCGCGCGGGCGGGCGGCGAGGCTAGAATGGGGTCTGGCCGGGGCGCCGGCCGGCCGCGGGCCGACCGGGACCAGAGACCGGGACGCGAAAGGAGCGAGTCGCATGAGAGCTGTCGGCAACGTCATCGTCGGGCTGGCCGTGGCCCTCGCGGCCTCCGGGCTGTGGGCGGACGACCTCACCGGGGTCAACCAGTTCCTGTGCGCCTCGGTCCAGGTCACCGCCTGCGCGGAGGGCGGCGACTGCAGCATCGACCTGCCGTGGAACCTCAACGTGCCGGATTTCATCGAGGTCGACCTCGACGCCAGGACGCTGAGCACCACCGCGGCCAGCGGCCGCAACCGCTCGACGCCGATCGAGCACCTGACCCGCCAGGACGGGGTGGTCGTCATCCAGGGCTTCGAGATGGGGCGGGCGTTCAGCTTCGTGATCACCGAGGAGACCGGCCGGGTCGCGGTCGCGGTCGCGACCGAGGGGCGCGCGGTGGCGATGTTCGGCTCCTGCACGCCGCTGCCCCGCGCCGCCGCGCCGGCCGGCAAGTGACCGAGAGAGGAGTGACAGCCATGACCGCCAAGCTCGCCATCGCCGTCGTCCTCAGCGCCGCCTGCGTCGGGTCGGCCTTCGCCCAGGCCCCGGCCCAGCCGGTGGCGCCGCCGAGCGGCCAGAAGACCCTGGCCGCCACGCTCAACGTCTACGTCTTCCCGACCGAGGGCCAGACCCCGCAGCAGCAGTCGACCGACGAGGCCGCCTGCTACAGCTGGGCGGTCCAGAACACCGGCTCGGACCCGTTCCACCTGCAGCAGCAGGCACAGCAGCAGGCGCAGCAGACGCAGGCGGCGCAGCAGCAGGCCAAGCAGGCCGGCAAGGGCTCCGGTGCGGCCGGCGCGATCGGTGGCGCGGCTGCCGGCGCCCTGATCGGCGAGATCGCCAGCGACGACCCCGGCGAGGGGGCCGCGATCGGCGCCGCGGCGGGGCTGCTCGCCGGCCGGCGCCGGGCCAGGCAGGCCCAGGCCCAGGCGACGCAGCAGGCGACCCAGCAGGGCCAGCAGGCGCAGCAGGCCACCGCCCAGCAGGTCGAGAGCTTCAAGAAGGCCTTCAGCCTCTGTCTCGAAGGCAACAAGTACATGGTCAGGTACTAGCCGGAGGCTCCCGGCCGGCCGCGGTTGGCGCTCCCGGGCGGGGAGTCACTCGCGGCGCCGAACCACGCGCTCGGGTCGGAGCCGAGTCGACTCGGCGCCCGCAGCCCGTATCATGGGACGCATGACTCCCATCGGCCCGGGAACAATGCGCAGGCTCATGCCGGGGCTGGTGGCGCTCGGCCGCTACGACCGGACCTGGTGGCGGTACGACCTCGCAGCGGGGGTGTCGGTCGCCGCCGTCGCCGTGCCGGTCGCCATCGCCTACTCCCAGCTGGCGGGGCTGCCGCCGGTCTGCGGTCTCTACGCCAGCATCCTGCCGTTGGTCGCCTACGCGCTGCTCGGCACCTCCCGGCAGCTGATCGTCGCCCCCGACGGGGCGACCTGCGCGCTGGTCGCGGCGGTGGTCGCGCCGCTCGCCGGGGCGGACCTGGCGAGGTACGTGTCGCTGTCGTCGACCCTGGCGCTGATGACGGGCGTCGTCTGCATCGTCGCTGGCCTGGCGCGGCTCGGCGCGCTGACCAGCTTCCTGTCGCGGCCGATCCTGCTCGGCTACCTCAACGGCATCGCCCTCGCCATCATCGCCTCCCAGCTCGGCCGGCTGCTCGGCGTCCCGGTCGCCCCGGCCGGGTTCTTCCGCACGGTGGCGCGGGTCGGGGCCGAGCTGGGAGAGGCCCACTGGCTGACCCTGGCCGTCGGTGCCGCGACCTTCGCCGTGCTGCGCCTGCTCAGGCGTCTGGGGCCCAGAGTGCCGGGACCGCTCGTGGTCGTGGCGCTGGGGATCGCGGCCTCGCTGGCGTTCGACCTCGGCGGGCGCGGCGTCGCGCTGGTCGGGCCGATCCCGGCCGGGATGCCGCGGCTGGTGGCGCCGGCGGTCGCCGCGGGCGACCTGGAGCGGCTGGCGCTCGGCGCCGTGGGGCTCGCCCTGATCAGCTTCAACAGCGCCATGGTCACCGCGCGCGGCTTCGCGGCCAGGAACCGCTACGAGCTGGACCCCAACCAGGAGCTCGTCGCCCTCGGCGTGGCGGACATCGGCGCCGGGGCGCTGCAGGGCTTCGCGGTCAGCGGCGCCGACTCCCGCACCGCCGTCAACGACTCGGTGGGCGGCAGGAGCCAGGTGACCGGTCTGGTGGCCGCCGCCCTGATCGTCGCGACGCTGCTGTTCCTGACCGTGCCGCTGGCGGCGCTGCCGATCGCGGTGCTGTCGGCGGTGTTGGTCAACGCCGCCATCGGCCTGTTCGACCTGCCGGGCCTGGTGCGGTTGCGGCGGGTCAGCCGCCAGGAGCTCCGCGTCTCGCTGGTCACGCTCCTCGGCGTCATCACCGCCGGCGTGCTCGAAGGGGTGCTGGTGGCCGTGGGGGTCTCGATCGTCCAGCTCCTGGCCCGGGGCTCGCACCCGCACGACGCGGTCCTGGGGCGGGTTCCCGGCACCGACGGCTACCACGACGTCGGGCGCCACCCGGCGGCTGCGACCGTGCCCGGCCTGGTCCTGTTCCGCTTCGACGCGCCGCTGCTGTTCTTCAACGCCGACCACTTCAAGGCCCGGGTCCGGACGGTGCTGGGGGAGGCGGCGGCGAGGGGGGAGGTCCGGGGCTTCGTGCTCGACGCCGAGACCATGCCCGGCCTGGACAGCACGGGGGCTGCGATCCTCGCCGAGGTGGGCGCGGAGCTGGCCGGGAAGGGCGTCGTCTTCGCCGTGGCGGAAGCGAAGGAGCCGGTCCGCGACATGCTGGAGCGAACCGGGCTCGAGCGCCAGATCGGGGCCGACCGGGTCTTCCCCACCCTCGAGACGGCGGTGGCGAGGCTGGCCGGCGAGCCCGGGGCGCCACGCGCCCGCGACGGCGGCCCATCCGCAAAACTACCAGCCGCCGTGTCCCTTGACGCCGCGGGCGGACCGGCCACAATGGACGGTGCCGAGCGACAGTGACCATGGACCCCGGGGCTCGGAGATTGGGAGACGCGACATGAAGAAGACGACTCTGGCGTTGCTGGTCCTCGTCGTGGCTGCCACCGTGCCGGCCGCAGCCCAGTCCATCGTGAGCGAGTCGGAGCGGCTCGCGGTCCGCGGCGTGCCGGACCGTTGGGGCGTCGACCTCGGCAGCTACTGGCAGACCTTCGACGCCAAGGTCCGCCTCGACGCCTCCAACGGCGAGACCGGCACCGAGATCAACCTCGAGGAGGACCTCCGCCTGCCCGAGAGCCAGACCAACTTCCGCGTCGGCGGCTACTACCGGTTCGGCGACCACGCCCGCCTCGACGTGGCCTACTTCTCCTGGGACCGGTCGCGCTCGACGACCCTCGAACGGCAGGTCGAGTGGGGCGACGTGACCTACGACGTCGGCGTCGAGCTCGAGGCCGAGGCCTCGGCGCAGGCGCTGAACGTGGTCTACAAGTACTCCTTCGTCAACAACGGCAAGGTGACCTTCGGCCTCAACGGCGGCATCAGCGCGCTGTGGACCGAGTTCACGCTGTCCGGCGAGGGGAGCGTCAACGGGGAGCCCGTGTCCGGGACGGTGACCGAGAAGAAGGACGTGATCTTCCCGGTCCCGGTGCTCGGCCTCCACTTCGAGATGGCGCTCGCCAAGCGGCTGCTGTGGACCGTGGACGGCGACTTCTTCGTCGCCACCATCTCCGGCTACGACGGCAACCTCACCTCCGGCGGGACGACCATCGCCTACTACTTCACGCCCAACATCGGCGTCGGCGCCGGCTTCGCCACCACCGCCTACAAGGTCAACAAGGAGGGGGACAACGGCGGCGAGCTCCGGGTCCGCTACGGCTACGGCGGTCCGGTCGCCTACGCGTCGATCCGCTTCTAGCGGCCGCCGCGCGAGGGGGAGGGGGACCTCTCCCGGCTGCTAGCGCGCGAACCGCGTCACCCGCTCCTCGAGGTAGGGGAAGAACGGGTTGTAGCGCAGGCGCAGCAGCAGCGCCGGCGGGACGCGGAGCACGCTCGACTCGCCGCGCAGCTCGAGGCCGCCCAGGGTCGCCTGGCCGGCGCCGCCGGCGCCGTAGACCGGGTCGTCGGGCGGGAACGGGACCGCGACGTGGGACAGCGAGTAGACCCCGGCCGGCCATGACAGCCCCAGGGGGACCGACTCCTCGCCCGGGCTGCCCGGCCGCCGCGTGCGGGCGACCACCGCGCGGGTGTCCGGGCCGGCGTTGGTCACCAGGGTGATGGTGAACGGGATCTCGGCGCCGGGTCGGCCGAGACGGAGCAGGGCGTCGGCGCCCGGCTCGACCACCGCCAGGGTCCGCGCCTCGCGGTTGAGGTCGAGCAGCACCAGCTCGTTGCCCGGCCCCTGCAGGCGACGGTAGAGGCGGGACAGGGACGGGATCGGCGGCACGGTCGCGTCGACCACCGACTGGACCGTGAGCACGGGCGGCAGCTCGCCCAGGCGCCCCGCCCCCTCGAGCGCCGCGAGCCGTGACTCGACCTCGGTGGTCAGGCGGTGGATCTGCACCCCGGCGTTGACCGGGAAGGAGTTGTACTTGAACGGGTCGTACTCGGGGGCGATGTCCGTCCACGCCAGCCGGGCCAGGCCGGGCAGGCGGCTGGCGGCGGTCAGGAGCGGCCCGAGGGCGGCCACCCGCGACACCGCGATGGCGGGCGACAGGAAGACCATCCGGCGCGGCCGCGGCAGCGACGGGTCGTCGAGCGAGCGCAGCGCGTAGTCGAGGGCGACCGCGGCGCCGTTCGAGTAGCCGGCGAGGAGCAGCGGCAGGCCGTCGTGGCGGGCGGCGGCGTCCCGAACCGCGAGCTCGGCGACCGCGCGCCAGTCGCGCCAGCCGACCTCCAGCAGGGCCCCGGGGACGGTGCCGTGACCGGGCAGGCGGGGGACGACGACGCTCCACCCCGCGGCGGCGAGGACCCCTGCCAGCGGCCGCATGCTGTAGGGCGAGTCGGACAGGCCGTGGAACAGCACCGCCACCCCGCGCGGGTCGGCGGCCTCGAGTGAGAAGGTGCGGTTGCCGCGGGTGGCCTCCTGCAGGTCGCGGGTGGCGGCGCGGCGGTAGCGGTTCCACGGCTCCATGCGCGGCCCGGCGGAGGCGAGGGAGCGGTCGACCTCGGCCGCGAGGCGCGCCTCCCGCTGCCGGGAGGCGGCGAGGTCGCCCACCGGCTCGCCGGCGCGCACCTCGCCGCGCGGGACGAAGCCGTGCCACGGCTCGAGCGGTG
>CAYTJW010000272.1:0-6869 GCA_964438135.1 uncultured Thermoanaerobaculia bacterium | reverse complement strand
GCCGCGACGCCGACCCGGCGGTGCGGCGTGGAGACGGCGTCGACCTCCGCGCCTCCCGAGGCCGACGCCTGCGGCCACCCGGTGACGGCCCAGCCGCTCGGCGCTCCCGCCGCGGCGCGCCGAGCGCAACCTCCACCCGCGACCGCCCGTACGTGCAGGGCGATGTCAGGCGGGGAGGGACGGTCGATGGCGACAGGATGGCGGGCGCGGGTGATCGGTGCGGGGGCGGTCGGCGTGATCGGTGCGGCGCTGCTGGTGGCGCTGCCCGCGGCGGGCGAGGGGGAGCCGCCGCCAGCGGCCGAGGTCGACCGCCTCGAGCGGGCCCTGGCCGAGGCCGTGGCCGAGAGCGACCACCAGCGGGCCCTCGACCTCGCCCTGGAGCTCAACCAGGCGCTCGAGCCGCGGCACGTCGAGGCGCTCCTCCAGGTCGCCCGCCAGCACGCCCTGCTCGGGCACGGGGACGAGGCGCTGGGCTGGCTCGAGCGGGCGGTCGGGGCCGGCGAGCTCGACCCCTACGCGCTGCGCCAGGACGAGGCCTTCGCCGCCCTGCGCGGGTCGGAGCGCTTCCGCGCCGCGGCCCGGGCGGCGTGGGTCAAGGCCTACGTCGCCATGCTCGAGCGGCCGGAGCGGGACGCGTTCCAGAAGCCGGACCAGGTCATGGCCGCCCTCGCCCTCGAGCCGGGCGAGCGGGTCGCCGACGTGGGCGCCGGCTCCGGCTACTTCACCCGCCGGGTGGCGCGGGCGGTCGGGCCCGCCGGGGTGGTGTGGGCGGTCGACGTCGCCCAGGAGCTGCTCGACCACCTGGCGGCGCGGGCGGCGCGCGAGGGCCTGACCAACATCCGCACGGTGAAGGTGGAGGCGGACGACCCGCGCCTCGAGCCGGGGGGCGTGGACACGGTGCTGATGGTCGACACCCTCCACTACGTCAAGGCGCCGGACCGTCCCGCCTACGCCCGCAAGCTGCGCGCCGGGCTCGCCCCCGGCGGCCGGGTGGTGGTGATCGACTACACCCCGAAGCCGTGGGATGAGCGGCCCTGGGGCCCGCCGCCGGAGCAGAGGATGGCCCGCGAGGAGGTCGACGAGGCGATGGCCGCGGCCGGCCTGGTGCCGGTGGCGGTGCACGACTTCCTGCCCGAGCAGTTCTTCGTCGAGTACCGGGTCGGGCCGGCCGAACCGCCGCGCTAGCGCGGCCGGCAGCCCGGGGGCGCTACCCGCCCACCGCCGACCAGCGGTCGGTGGTGCCGCTCTCGAAGCCGTCCGCGAACAGGGCGCCGCCGACCGCCTCGAGCATCGGGAAGGAGGCGCCGTCGCGCATCTGCGACAGGGTCCAGAACATCATCCCCTTCATGCCGTGCTGGTCGACGTAGGCGAGCTTGGCCCGCATCGCCTGGGGGGTCTCGTAGAAGATCAGGCTGACGTCGGCGGTGGTGGCGCAGTTGTTCCACAGCACGCAGTAGAGGTCGTCCACCGTCACCTGCACGGTCTCGGCCGGGGTGTGCCAGTAGGAGATCGCCTGGGCCGCGTCCCACTCGGCGGTGAAGGCGCCCGGGTGCTCGGCCAGGGTCTCGGTCAGCCAGGCCTGGGTGACGGCGTTGTCGGAGACGTTGTCGTAGCCGAGCTCGCCGGCCGCGGCACCGTCGCCGCCGTTCGAGTAGGGCGCGATCGGCGCCAGCCCGTCGCCGTTGAAGTCCCCCCACACCAGGCCGAAGCCGCCCACCCCCATGACCAGCTTGGAAGCCGGCACCCCGGCGTTGCCCCACGCCTGGCGGACGAAGTCGACCGAGTTGGAGTTGTAGCCGACGACCTGGAGGGGGGTGAGCGGGGAGGGCAGGGTCCAGCCGCCCCACTGCGGCACGGCGATGTAGGTCATGGGCATGAAGGCGTCGACCGCGGCCGCGGCCGGCGCCAGGCCGGCGGCGTCGTCGCCGGCGAACGAGGTCGGGATGGTGATGACCGCGCCCGGCCAGGCCGCGCGCAGGGCCACGGCCAGCCGCACCAGGCCGGCGTGGTCGACGTTGTCCTCCCAGTCGAGGTCGGCGCCGTCGAAGCCGTGCGCCTGCAGGACCGCGGCGATGTTGGCGGCGAAGGTCGTCACGTTCTCGGCCGAGGTGGCGTTGTTCCAGACGTTGCCCGGGTTCGAGCCCGCACCGCCCAGCATGCAGGTGACGGTGCGGCCGGCCAGGTGGCCGGCGGCGACGTAGGGCGCGGCGTCCTGGTACCAGGTGGGGTACCAGTCCGGCGGCACGATCGTGTACTCGCTGGCCGAGACCTGCTCGGGGAACAGGTAGCCGAGGATGAGGTGGGTGAGGGAGCCCCACGGCACCTCGGCCGCGGCGACCTCGCCCCACTGGTAGCAGGGGTGGTAGGGCGCCACCCAGGGCGCCGCCCCCTGCGCCGCGGCGACCCCCGCCGTCGAGAGGACCAGCAGCAGAGCGGCGTTTCGCATCGACACCTCCTCCGACCAGGGCTGGCTCGAGTTGTAGAGGGCGGGGGACGAGGCGGCAGTGACTGTGGTCACAGGGCCCGGAGTACACTCGCGGCGTGACCGGGGGGCGGCCGTGATCGCGTGCGCGGAGCACGGGGCGTGCTGAGCTGGATCTGGGCCGGCTTCATCCTCGTCGCCATGGCGGCCGGCGCCTGGCAGGCCCTCTGCGGCGGCTCCCCCGAGGTCCTCGGGGCGATGCTCGACTCGACCTTCGAGACCAGCCGCACCGGCTTCGAGATCGCGCTCGGCCTGACCGGGGTCATGTGCCTGTGGCTGGGGGTGCTGCGGGTCGGCGAGGCGGGTGGCGCGGTCGAGCTGGTGGCGCGGGCGGTGCGGCCCCTGCTGCGCCGCCTGTTCCCGTCCATCCCGGCCGGTCACCCGGCCGAGTCGGCGCTGGTGATGAACCTGGCCGCCAACATGCTCGGCCTAGACAACGCCGCCACGCCGATCGGCCTCAAGGCCATGGCCGGCCTGCAGGAGCTCAACCCCGACCCGGAGTCGGTCTCCGACGACCAGGTCCTGTTCCTGGTCGTCAACGCCTCGTCGGTGACCGTCATCCCGGCCACCATCTTCGCCTACCGGGCCCAGCTCGGCGCCGCCAACCCGGCCGACGTCTTCATCCCGATCCTGATCGCCACCTTCGCCTCGACCCTCGCCGGTCTCCTCGTCACCGCCTTCGTCCAGCGCCGCCGCCTGCACGACCCGGTCATCCTCGCCTACCTGCTGGGGCTGACCGCGCTCGTGGGCGGCCTCGCCCTCCACTTCGCCCGCCTCGACCAGGCGGCGGTCGAGCGCCAGTCGACCCTGCTCGCCGCCAGCGCCGTGCTGGCGGTCATCACCGCCTTCCTGGTCGCCGCCCTCTGGCGCCGGGTCCCGGTCTACGAGGCGTTCGTGGCCGGCGCCCGCGAGGGCTTCGAGGTGGCGGTGCGCATCATCCCCTACCTGGTGGCGATGCTGGTCGGCATCGGCCTGCTGCGGGCGAGCGGCGCCCTCGACCTCGCCCTCGGCGGGCTCCGCGGCGGCGCCGAGGCGCTGGGCCTCGACACCCGCTGGGTCGAGGCCATGCCGACGGCGCTGATGCGCCCCCTGTCCGGCTCCGGCGCCCGCGGCCTGCTGATCGAGACCATGCAGCACCACGGCGCCGACTCCTTCGCCGGCCGCCTGGCGTGCGTCGTCCAGGGCAGCACCGAGACCACCTTCTACGTCGTCGCCGTCTACCTCGGCGCCGTCGACCTGCGCCGCAGCCGCCACCTCGTGCCGTGCTGCCTGGTCGCCGACGCGGCCGGCATCCTCACCGCCATCGTCGTGGCGTACGCGTTCTTCGGCTGAGCGGCCAGCGGCGTCGCGCGAGTGCCGGGGCCAGGGCGTCGGCCAGGGCGCCGGGTGGCTTGACAGGGAGAGAGGTCGAGAGTAGTTCGCGCGGCGATCAGCAACGCGAGGAGGCGGAGATGCAGGTCGAGACTCATGTCAGGGCTGGCGACAGTTGGTACCAGGAAGGCATCCTCACCGGCTTGGACAACGAGGCCATCGTCGCGGTGTCGTAGGCCGTGCTGGGGTGCTCCGCGCCGATGGAGCGCCCCGAGATCCGGATCGCTCGTTCGAAGACCGTGACCGCCTCCGGCAAGCGCCGCTGCGGCCGGCGCGTCTCGCCGGGGGTGTGGAGCACCGCGGCCCGGGTGGGGTGGTCGGGCCCCAGCGAGGCCTCGACAACGGCCAGAGCCCACTCCAGGACCGGGCTGGCCTCGGCCACCCGGTCCAGCTGGCGGAGGGCGATGCCGATGCTCAGGAGGGTCAGGCCGACACCCGGGTGGTCGGCTCCGAGCCGCGCGCTGGCGAGGGCAGGGTCGCTGGGCCGTTGCCCGGTTCGCGGGAGGAGGCCGAGGCCCTGCGGGAGGCCTTCGGGAGCGACGCGGCCGTCTGGCTCGGCGAGGAGGCGTCGGAGCGGCACGCCAAGTCCCTGGACAGGTCCGTGTCGGTGATCCACTTCGCCTGCCACGGCGTGGTCGACGAGGAGCTGCCCCTCGACTCGGCCCTGGTCCTGGCCCCGTCCGCCGACGGCCAGGAGAACGGGCTGCTGCAGGCGTGGGAGGTGCTCGAGCGGGTGCGGCTCGACGCCGACCTGGTGACCCTGTCCGCGTGCGACACCGGCCTCGGCAAGGTGGTGGGGGGCGAGGGGGTGATCGGGCTCACCCGCGCCTTCCAGTACGCCGGGGCACGGACGGTGGTCGCCTCGCTGTGGAGCGTGGCCGACGCCTCGACGGCGGAGCTGATGCGGCGCTTCTACCGCCACCTGCGGTCCGGCCTGGCCACCGACGAGGCCCTGCGCGCCGCCCAGTTGGAGCTCGCGCGCGGGCCGACCGAGGTCGCCGGCGGGGACGGGACCACCACCCGCGACTTGTCGCACCCCTTCCACTGGGCCGCCTTCGTGGTCGTTGGCGACCACCGGTAGGCGGCGTCAGGGCGGCGTCCGCCGGCCGCGGGGCCGGCGGGGAGGGGGCGACGCCGGGGGCGGGTCGCGCTTGACCACCCGCACGAAGCGCACCTCGAGATCGGCGCCGCCGGAGCGGCAGAGGCGGAGGTCGGTGCCGCCCGGCAGCGAGCCGTCGAAGGAGCCGTCGGGGAGGGTCACGGTGGCGGTGCGCCAGGCGCCGCTGCCCGTGCGCGCGACCGGGGCCGAGGTCGAGACCCCGCCGGCGCTCGCGTACTCGACGACGAACGGGCCGGTGCCGGTGTCGCGGTAGGTGACCTTGACGTCGACCGCCGCCGGCGCGGGCGGGTCGTGCAGGAAGGCGTCGTCGAGGTCGAGGTAGATGCAGTCGCTGCCCTGGGCGTGCCGGGTCGTGCGGCCCTCGTAGGCGGTGCCGTTTTCGGGCGCCAGCACCCCGCTCCGCACCTCGCTGCCGCGGCCGGTGAGGCCGTCGGGGGCCACCTCCCGCTGCACCAGCCACCGCTCCCAGTTGCGCACCCAGGGGCGGTCGGGCCAGGCCACGGCGTCGTCCTCCAGCCAGTAGGTGTCCTCGGCCTCGCGCAGCGCCACCCAGGCGTCGGCCGAGGTGCGGGCGGTCTTGCCCAGGCTCAGCCGCACCCAGCGCCACAGCTCGGGGTAGCTCGCCATGGAGCTCTCCTCGGGCTTGACGTAGAGCCAGTTGACCCGGAGCTGGAGCGCCTTGAGCTCGGCCATCTTGACCGCGTAGTACGGGGTGTCGGTGGAGAAGCCGCAGTCGTTGAAGCACTCGTTCTCGGTCGCGACCACGCGCACGCCGTCGAGCAGCGGCCAGGAGTCGTCGGTGACGACGTGGCCGTCCGCGGCGATGCGGGCGCCGTAGGCCGGGACGTCGCTCAGGTGGAAGTTGAACACCTCGGTGATGCCGGTGCGGATGCCCATCCCGGCCGCGACGGCGTCGCGGGCGTAGAGGTCGTCGGCGGCGCCGAACGGCCCGAAGGGGTAGTCCTCGCCGGTGTAGACCAGCTTGCGGGCGAGGTCGTCGCCGGGGTCGTCGGGTTCGCCGTTGGCGATCGTGACCAGGTCGGCCACGGCCTGGCGGAACCAGGCGTCGAAGGTCTCGAGCTCGAGGTCCCCGTTCTCCACCGCCTGCTCGACCACGTCGAAGTCGAGCTCGCACCAGGTGAAGGCGCCGGGGACGTAGACCAGGCGCAGGCGCGGGTCGGCGAGGAGGCCGCGGTCGAGCAGCACCTCGCGGTAGAGCTCGCGGGCGTGGCCCCAGAGGCAGGCGTCCCAGAGCGGCAGGTGCTCGTCGCCCTCGTAGCCGGTGCCGACCGGGTCGACGCCGCACTCGTCCTGGACCCACTGCGGCGCCCACTCCGCGCCGCTCACCCACAGCCGGAGCCAGAACGGCCCGTCGACCGAGAGCTGCTCGTCCCACGACGGGAAGGTCATGCCGTAGACCTCGTCGGCGGTGGCGGTGCTGAAGCCGCCCGGGGTCGGCTGCAGCTGGCGCCAGGTCAGGTCGACGACGCGGGTGTGGACCTCGAAGGCCGGGTCCGCCTCCTCCGAGAAGAAGCCGGAGGTCGGCGACGGCATCACCCACGCCGGCAGCGACCAGTCGTCCTCGGCGGGGGACTCGTCGCCCTGGGCGGCCGTCACGCCCGCGGCGGCGAGCATCGCCAGGGCGACGGCGAAGACCCGACCAGCCCTGTCCGGGAGCACGAGGCCAGTCTACCACCGGGCGGGGCGCGGTCGGCCGCCCCGGGGGAGGTCTCGCCGTGCGACTCGGAGCCCGCGCCGGCACCGCCGGCGGCGTCGACCGCCACGCCGACCTGGGCGAGTGGGGGCTCGGGCCGGAGCCGCTCCACTGGCTCGAGACCCCGGCCGGCCCCGAGGGCTGGGCCCGGCAGCTCGGGCTCCCCGGGGCCATGCGGCGCG
>CAYTJW010000271.1:0-6877 GCA_964438135.1 uncultured Thermoanaerobaculia bacterium | reverse complement strand
AGCGGTGCCGCCGGCGTGCTCGCCGGCGCGCTCGCCCTCCTGGCGGTGGCCGGGACCGTGGTCCCCTCGTCCCTGCGGGTCAAGCTCGCCGAGGCCAACGAGCCGGGGCTCGCCACCCCCGGCGGCTTCTGGGCCCGGCTCGCGGCCTGGTGCTGGCGGGACCTGGGCGCCGGCGCGCCCCTGCTGCTGGCCCTGGGGGTCGCGGGCTGGGTGCTCCTCTACCGGTCCCGGCCGGGACCCGCCGGCCGCGTCCTGCTCGTTGCCGTGGCGCTGCTGGCGTTCTACCCCGCGCTCGGGGTCAAGTTCGCGCCCTGGTACCTCGTCTTCCCGGTCGTCGTCCTCCTGCTCGGCGTCGCCGCAGCCGTCTCGGCGGCCTGGGCCTCCCGCCGCACGTGGCTGCGGCTGGTCGTGGCGGCGGTCGCCCTGGCCAGCGTCGCCCCCCAGGTCCTGTGGATGGTCCGGGCGCGCCACCAGGCCCCCGACCCCAGGCACGCGGACATGGTCAACGCCGCGCGCTGGGTCGAACGGCACGCGGCGCCGGGGGCCAGCGTCGCCGCGGTCGAGGTCGGGTTCCTCGGGTTCTACTGCGAGCGCCCGATCGTCGACATCATGGGGCTCGGCTCGCCGGGTGCGCTCGACGCCCTCGTCGGCCACCGGCTCCCCGACTACTTCCTCGAGCGACGGCCCGACTACCTGCTCCACAACGACGCCTTCGACTACCTGCTCGGGCCGCTCCTCGCCGACCCTCGGTTCCAGGCGAGCTACGAGGTCGTGACGGTGTTGCCCACCCCCGCCTGGTACGTCAACCGCTTCCAGATCTGGGCCCGGCGGGAGCCGCGCCGCGAAGGGCCGCCCGCGGTCGGCGCCGCTGCGCCGGGACCGCGAGCTGGCGTTCTACGGCGCCGAGGACCTCACCCCGTCCGGCTTCTACTCGCGCGAGGACGCGCTCCGCGCCCGCGACGGGGCGCGGCGCACGGTCGAGCTGGTGAGCCCGCACGTCAGGGTCGTGGCCTGAGACCCGGAGACCCGGCCCCCGACCGCCGCCGCGGCGCGGGTGTGACCAACCGCACCGGGCCGGCGCGGGCCGGGGGAGTAGACTGGGCTGGGGGACGGAGGTGCCGTCGCTGCTGCTGATCGGTCTGGACCGCGAGACGCTGGCTCGGCTCGAGCCGATGCTGGCGCTCGTCGACGGGGGGCGCGAGGCGGTGGCCACGGCCGCCGAGGGGCTCGAGCGGCTGCATGGGGCGGCCTACCGCCTGGTGCTGTGCCGCTACCCGCTGCCGGACCTGACCATGGCCGGATTGCTGCGCGCCCTGCGGCGTCCCTCCACCCGCAGCCGCGAGGCCGGGCTGCTGGTCCTCGCCCACCCCGAGATGCGGGAGGAGGCGCGGGCGCAGGCACGGCTCGGCCCGTGCGTGGTCGTGTCGCTCGGCGACTCGCTGCCGGCGGTGCACGCGGCCCTCGAGGCGCTGCTGCGGCTCGAGCCCCGCCGGACGCTCGAGCTGCCGGTGCGGCTGGCGGCGGTGGTGGACGGGGCCCCGGTGGCGGTGGCGGCGCGCACCGTCAACGTCTCCCTGTCCGGGATGCTGGTCGAGTCGACGCCGGCGCTGCCGGTCGCCTGCCGCTGCCGGTTCGACCTGCCCGGCCTCGGCGTCGGCGGCGAGGCGGAGGTGGTCCGCCACGCCCGGCCGCTGCGCGAGCACACCGCCGGCTTCGCCCTCCGCTTCCTGTCCCTGGCCGGCCGCGACCGGCTCCAGCTCGCCGCCCGGCTGCACGACGGCGGCTGAGGCGGTCCCGCCCGGCTTGCGGCAGGCCGCCCGCCCAGGTCACACTCGCCGCAGGGGGTACGACCATGGGCCGGCTGGACAAGCTCCTGCACCAGGGCGACTGGGAGGCCGCCTTCGCCTTCGCCGACCAGCTGCCATCGGCTGCCGACCAGGCCGACGCGCTGCACAGGCTCGCCCGCGGCCTGCGCCGCGCCCAGGCACGGCCCGACTTCCCGAGTCTCCTCGACCGCGTCGTCGCCGTTGCCCGCGGCAACGAGGTCGACCAGTTCCGGGTCTCCGGCCTGTGCGCGCTGGTCCAGGAGCTGGCGCCGCTCGGTCTCGCCGACCGGTCCCGGTGCCTGCTCACCGCGGCGCTCGAGCTGGCGGCCGAGATCTGGGACGACGACGAGCGGGCGTCGGCGGTGATGCACCTGACCTACCTGCTCGACCGGACCGCGGCGGACGCCGAGGCCCTCGACCACGACACCGGTCTCGCGCGGCTCGCGGCCGTCGCCCGCACCCTGGTCGGCCGACCCCGGCAAGAGCGCCTCGAGCACCTCGCGCGGGTCGCCGAGGCGAGTGGCCGCGGCAGCGTCGCCGAAGACCTGCGCCGGTCTGTCAACCAGGAGCCCGAGCCGCTGCCGCCAACCGCGCGCCGCAGACGGAGGCCGACGGTCGACCCCGAGCTGATGCGGGCGCTGGCCGCCGGTTCGCCGATGACGGCGGAGGCGTTGCGCGGGGCGCTCGCCGCCCACGCCGAGTTCCTCGCCGTCAACGACCGGCGCGGCGTCTGGCACACCTTCGCCGCCGGCGGCACGGTCATCGGCGTGTTCACCGGCGGCGCCGAGGGCGCCAGTGGCCAGGCTGCCCTCAGCCACCAACGCCTGGAGGGGGTCGACCTACGCGGCGTGGTCCTGGCCTGCGCCGACCTGGTCGGCGTCCACTGCGTCGGCCAGGACCTCGGCGGCGCCGACCTCGAGGGGGCGCTGTGCACTGACGCCGACTTCTCCGGCTCGGACTTCACCGGCGCCAACCTCGCCCGCGCCGACTTCTCGCGCTCGTGCCTCGCCGGCTGCGTGCTGCGCGACGCCGACCTGTCCGGGACCGACTTCCAGGACGCGGACCTGTCCGGGGCCGAGCTCGAGGGCGCCCTCACCACCGGCGCCCGCTTCAAGGACACGGCCCTCGACGGCGCCCGCGGCCTGCCCCACCACCTCCGCCACGACCGGAGCTGACCCGGTCCGGGCACGGCGACGGCGCGGAGGGGCTGGCCCGCGAGGTCCGGCCCGCCCGCAGGCGCCGGGCCGGGGCCGGCGGCGCGGTGCTATCATCGCCGCGAGTCCGCTGGCCGGGAGGGACCATGAGCACGGTCGAGCCCAGGAACCCCGAGCACAAGGTCCGCTTCGTCACCGCCGCCTCGCTGTTCGACGGCCACGACGCCGCGATCAACATCATCCGCCGCCTGCTCCAGGCGCACGGCGCCGAGGTCATCCACCTCGGCCACAACCGCGCCGTGGCCGAGATCGTCGAGGCGGCGATCCAGGAGGACGCGCAGGCGATCGCGGTCTCGTCCTACCAGGGCGGCCACGTCGAGTTCTTCACCTACATGGTCGACCTGCTGCGGGACAAGGGTGCCGGCCACGTCAAGGTCTTCGGCGGCGGCGGCGGGGTGATCGTGCCGCGCGAGATCGCCATGCTCCAGGACTACGGGGTGACCAGGATCTTCTCCCCCGAGGACGGGCGCAAGCTGGGCCTGGACGGCATGATCCGGGTCATGGTCGAGGCCGCCGACTTCTCGCCGGCCGGCCTCGAGGCCGACGCCCGCCACCCCTGGCAGCGGGTGGCGCGCGAGATCACCCGCGCCGAGGAGGGCCACACCGTGGTCTCGGCGCCGCGCGCCGTCCGCGCCCCGGTGCTCGGCGTCACCGGCACCGGCGGCTCGGGCAAGTCGTCGCTGGTCGACGAGCTCGTGCTCCGCTTCCTGGCCGACTTCCCCGCCCTGACCGTGGCCGTGCTGTCGGTCGACCCGACCAAGCGGCGCACCGGCGGCGCCCTGCTCGGCGACCGCATCCGCATGAACACGCTCGGCTCGCCGCGGGTGATGATGCGATCGCTCGCCACCCGCCAGGCCCACCGCGCCCTGTCCGCCCACATCAGCCAGGCGATCGAGATCTGCCAGGGGGCGGGTTTCGGCCTGATCGTGGTCGAGTCGTCCGGCATCGGCCAGGCCGACTCCGAGATCGTCGACGTCTGCGAGGCGTCGCTGTACGTCATGACCCCCGAGTACGGCGCCGCCATGCAGCTCGAGAAGATCGACATGCTCGACTACGCCGACGCCGTGGCGATCAACAAGTTCGACCGCCCGGGCGCGCTCGACGCCCTGCGCGACGTGCGCAAGCAGTACCGGCGCTGCCGCCAGCTGTTCGAGGGGCCGGCCGACGACGCGCTGCCGGTCTTCCCCACCGTCGCCTCCCAGTTCCACGACCACGGCGTCAACCGCCTCTACCGCGGCCTGCTCGCCGTGCTCGAGAGCAAGCACGGCGGGTCGTGGGCGCTCGAGACGAGCTGCGCCGAGCCGGCTGGCCTGCCCGAGCGCCACCCCATCATCCCCGGCCACCGCACCGGCTACCTGCGCGAGGTGGCGCGCTCGGTGCGCGACTACAAGGCGTGGGCCGAGAGCCAGGTGCGGGTCGCCGACCGCCTCTACCAGCTGACCGGGGCGCGCGCCGTGCTCTGCGGCCACGAGGGCGCCGGCGACGCCGACGACCTCTGGCACCTGCTCGAGGACGTGCTCGCGGACCGGGTCGCGGCCGAGCCGCGACTCGCCGACCTCGACGCCGAGATCCGGCGCATCGCTCACTCGCTCGAGGCCGACTCGCGCGAGCTGCTCGCCGCCTGGCCGCGGATCCGCGACGACTACGCCGGCGACGACTTCTGCTACACGGTGCGCGGGCGGGAGATCCGGGTGCCGCTGACCAGCGTCTCGCTGGCCGGGACCCGGGTGCCGAAGGTGCAGCTGCCGCTGCGCACGACCTGGGCCGGCATCCTCCGCTACCTGCTGCTGGAGAACGTGCCGGGCGCCTTCCCCTACACCGCCGGCGTGTTCCCGCTCAAGCGCACCACCGAGCTGCCGACGCGGATGTTCGCCGGCGAGGGCGGGCCGGAGCGGACCAACCGCCGCTTCCACTACCTGTCGCGCGGCCAGGGCTTCGTCCGCCTGTCGACCGCCTTCGACTCGGTCACCCTCTACGGCGAGGACCCCGACACCCGGCCCGACATCTTCGGCAAGATCGGCGAGGCCGGGGTGTCGATCTGCACCGTCGAGGACGTGGAGCGGCTCTACGCCGGCTTCGACCTGTGCGACCCCAACACCTCGGTGAGCATGACCATCAACGGCCCGGCGCCGATGCTCCTGGCCATGTTCTTCAACGCCGCCGCCCGCCAGCAGGCGCGGGCGCGGCTGATCGCGTCCGGTCGCCTGCCGGCCGAGCCCGAGGCCGCCTTCCAGCCGGAGGTCGGCGGGCGGGGGTGGGACGAGCTCGCGCCGCTGCTCGCGCCAGGGGAGTGGGACGAGGTCCTGGCCGCGACCATGTCCGGCATCCGCGGCACCGTCCAGGCCGACATCCTGAAGGAGGACCAGGCCCAGAACACCTGCATCTTCTCGACCGAGTTCGCGCTGCGGATGATGGCCGACATCCAGCAGCTCTTCGTCGAGCGCGACGTGCGCAACTTCTACTCGGTGTCGATCTCCGGCTACCACATCGCCGAGGCCGGCGCCAACCCGATCTCCCAGCTCGCCTTCACCCTCGCCAACGGCTTCACCTACGTCGAGACCTACCTCGGCCGCGGCATGGCGGTCGACGACTTCGCCCCGTCGCTGAGCTTCTTCTTCTCCAACGGCATGGACCCCGAGTACACGGTCATCGGCCGCGTCGCCCGCCGCATCTGGTCGGTTGCCATCCGCAGCCGCTACGGCGGCAACGAGCGGTCGCAGAAGCTCAAGTACCACATCCAGACCTCGGGCCGCTCGCTGCACGCGATGGAGATCTCGTTCAACGACATCCGCACCACCCTGCAGGGCCTGCTGGCCATGGCCGACAACTGCAACAGCCTGCACACCAACGCCTACGACGAGGCGATCACGACCCCGACCGAGGAGTCGGTGCGGCGGGCCCTGGCGGTGCAGCTGGTCAACGCCCTCGAGTTCGGCCTGCTCAAGAACGAGAACCCGCTGCAGGGTTCGCACGTCGTCGAGTGGCTGACCGACTGGGTCGAGGAGCGGGTGCTGGACGAGTTCGAGCGGCTGTCCGAGCGTGGCGACGTCCTCGGCGCCATGGAGACCATGTACCAGCGCGGCAGGATCCAGGAGGAGTCGCTCCACTACGAGCGGCTCAAGCACTCCGGCGAGTACCCGATCGTCGGCGTCAACACGTTCCTGGCCGAGGGCCCGGCCGCCGCCGGCCTGGCCGAGACCCCGCTCACCCGCTCGACCCCGGAGGAGAAGCAGGCGCGCCTCGCCCACCTGCGCGACTTCCACGCCCGCAACGCCGACCGGGCCCCGGCCGCGCTGGCCCGCCTGCAGGAGACCGCCCGCGCCGGCGGCAACCTGTTCGCCGAGCTGCTGACCACGGTCCAGAGCTGCTCGCTGGGCCAGATCTCCGCCGCCCTCTACGAGGTCGGCGGCCGCTACCGGCGCAGTATGTAGGGCGGCTCAGCCGACGCCGCCGCCCGCGACCGGCCGCGAGCGGCCGAGCAGAACGAGGGCGACGCCGACGACGGCCATGGCCAGGCCGACGACCAGGTAGACCCGGTCCTCTCCGGGCCGGGCGCCCATGGTCAGGGGAATCACGGCGAAGACGGCAACCAACCAGCCGACCACCCGGACCGGCGAGGTCTGGGTCGGCTGGGGTTGCGGTGACGGCTGCGGCGCGACGGCCGGCTGCTGGGCTGGCTTCATGGCGTCCTCCCGGCCCGCGCTCGGGCGGGCCTCGGTCGAAGTCGGCGGCGTTGGGGGACCGGACGACCTCAGGGGAGGGGCGGCGGCGCCCGCGACGGGCGGGAGGGGCGGTACGGGCCGACCGACGGGCGCGGCGAGCGGGCGGCCTGCGGGC
>CAYTJW010000270.1:0-6900 GCA_964438135.1 uncultured Thermoanaerobaculia bacterium | reverse complement strand
GCCAGGACGTAGGCCGAGCCGCACTCCGCGAGGCCGGCCTCGACCGCCGGCAGCAGGGCGGCGCAGCGCGCCACGAGCCCGGGCAGCCAGGGCGGCTCCCCGTCGTCGCCGCCGTCCGGCGCCCGGTCGCACCCCAGCACGACCTGCTGGCGCTGCCCCCGGTCGAGGTCCTGCCAGGAGGGCACGGCGACGACGAACGGGAAGCGGTCGGCGAGGGCCGGGTCGAGCGGCTCGGAGCCGAGGTAGGCGGAGGTCTGGCCGGTCGCGGCCTGGTCGTCGTCGGCGGCGGGCGGGTTCATGGCCGCCCAGCGGTGGCGCAGGCGCTCGAGCGGCAGGCCCAGTACCTTGCGCTCGTGGACGATGGGGTAGAGCTTGTTCTGCAGGTCGGGCCGGCAGCGCGAGATCTCGTCGAAGAAGACCAGCTCGGCCCCCCACAGCGCCCCCGGGGTGTGGACGAAGCGGAGCTGGCCCGAGTCGTCGGGCAGCGGGATGCCGACCAGGTCGTCGTAGTTGAGGAGGGCCGCGTTGTAGTGGCGGAGCTCGAGCCCGAGGGCGGCGGCGACCCGCTCGACCAGCATCGACTTGGCGGTGCCGTGGGGGCCGACCAGCAGCAGCGGCGACTCGGTGGCGAGGGCCGCCAGCAGGACCGGGTCGAGGTGGGCCCAGCCGAGCACGCCGAGGCGTCGGCTGAGGTCGGTCTGCGGGGCGTCGCGTTTCCGGGCGGGTTTCCTGGCTCGTGGCATGGTGGTCCGCTCCCTCCGGCACCGGGAGAGGACCGTTTCGCTGTCGTGCGGTGGGGAGACCCTGTCAAACACAACAGCCCGCGCCCCCGGCATCGGGAGTGCGGGCCACCGCACCGGACTTTTGTTTGCCGCGGCTGGTCGCTGTTGCGGCCGGCCGCGACCGCATCCCCGCTCGAGGCGGGAGGCACCTTTGGAGTCCGAAACCCAGGTTGCCGAGCCTGGTCTCCCAGGCTGCTCCCGATGCCATCACCAGTATCGCTCCGAAACCCAGAAAACGCAAGCCCCGCAAGGAGGAAACAGGGTTCTGGAGGGCCCCGGCGGAGGGCGTCGGGAGGGCGGTGGCCAGCCGCCAGGGATCCCTCGTCGGCCCTGCGGGCCTGCTCGGGATGACAGGGGAAGGGGCGGGCCTCGCGGCCGGCTGTCATCCCGCGGCCGGGGCGGTGGGGTGGGCGTGCCCGGCCGAGCATCCCTGCCGGCGATGGAGGCTGACACCGCCGGTCCCCGGTGCAACCGGGGTGGCGGCGGGCGCGTAGGACCTCGCGGGGCGGCTCGCGCCCCGGAGGAGGCGACCATGACCCACCACCGCGCGTCCCTGGCCCTCCGACTCACCCGGGCAACGGCCGTCGCGCTCGCCGCCATGGCCCTCCCTGCCGCGGCCCAGGACGACCGGACGCAGGTCGTGCTCGGCGCGGCGCACGTCGCCGGGGTCAACGACACCGCCTGGCGGACCAGCCTCGAGGTCTGCAACTTCGGCGCGGTCGGCCGCACCGTCACGCTCGAGCTGCTGCGGCGCGGCCAGGCCAACCCGGAGCCGGCGGCCGTGCCCTTCCTGCTCCCGGTCGGCGTGTGCGCGCGCTTCGCCGACGTGGTCAGCTCGCTGTTCGGCCAGGACGACGCCGCCGGCGCCATCCGCGTCACCTGCGACGGCGCCGGCTGCGTCGCCCTCGGCCGCACCTACAACGACTCGGCCGCGGGGACCTACGGCTCGGCCCAGCCGGCGCTCGGCGCCGACGACCTGGTGGGCTCGGACGACGCCGCGGTCCTGGTCCACCTGTCCGAGTCCGCCGCGACCGACTCGGGCTTCCGCACCAACCTCGAGCTGCTCAACATGACCGCGGGCGCGATCGCGGTCGAGGTCGAGCTCCACGCCGCCGCCGGCGCCGAGCTGGGCACCCTGACCGTGGACCTCGAGCCGCACGAGGTGGCGCAGCTCGGCCGCGTCTTCCGCCAGGTCACCTCTTCCTCGGTCGCCGACGGCTACGCGGTGCTCCGCACCGCCACCCCCGGCGGCGCCTTCCTCGCCTCAGCCTCGCTGGTCGACAACGCGACCGGCGACGGCACCACCATCCCGGCGCGGCCCATCCCCGCGGGCCTGCCGCCGCTCGCGCCGATCACCGCCGCCAGCGCGGGGCGGGTCGAGGCGCTGCTGTCGCTGCGCATCCCCGACTTCGACGCGACCGGCGCCGGCCAGTGCAGCGTCGACTTCAGCCCCGACGGCGCCCTGCTGGCCGCGGCCTGCGGCGCCAGCACGGTGCCGGTGTGGGACGCCGCCAGCGGCCGCCTGGTGCGCACCCTGCTCGGAGAGCCGGAGCGCGTGGTCGCGGTCGCGTTCACGCCGGACGGGTCTTCGCTCGCCACCGCCGGGCTCGAGCGCCGGGTCGAGCTGTGGGACGCCGCGACCGGCGCGCTGGGCCGCGAGGTGGGCGAGGCGCCGGCGCCGGTCTGGGAGCTCGCCTTCGGCCCGGGCGGGGACCTGCTGGCCGTGGCCAGCGTCAACGTCTTCTCCAGCGCCGACCCGGCGGCGCAGGTCGGGATGAGCCTGTGGGACCTCGCCACCGGCGCGCCCCTGTGGTCCTTCGCCGGCGACGGCGAGACCAGCTCCCTCGGCGTGGCCGTCGACCCGGCCGGGACTCTGGTGGCGTTCGGCGCCCTCGAGGACGGGGTGGCGGTGCTCGACGCCGCCACCGGCGCCGAGGTCCTCGCCTACCCGGTGGCCGCGCCGGTGGCGGACCTCGCCTTCAGCCCGGACGGGCAGCTGCTGGCGGCCGCCAGCGACGACACCACCATCCGCCTGTGGCGGGCGTCGGGCTGGGAGCTGGCCGCCACCCTCGCGGGGCACACCCACTACGTCAACGGCGTCGCCTTCCACCCCGGCAGCGAGCTGCTGGTGTCCGGCAGCCACGACCGCACCCTCGGTCTCTGGGAGGTGACGACCGGTGCGCGCCTGGCCACCCTCGCGGGCCACACCGGCCCGGTGCTGCGGGTCGCCGTCAACCCGGCCGGGACCCTCATCGCCTCGGTCAGCTGGGACGGCACGGTGCGCCTGTGGGGTGTGCCGGCGGCGGGGTGACGGAGCGGCCTCAGGGGTCGGGCTCGACCCGCCGCAGGCCGGGGATGCGGTCGAAGCCCCGATCGTAGCTGCACACGCCGTCGAGGCCGTGGGCCACGACCACCGCCGCGTGGAGGGCGTCGCGCGCGCTGATGCCTTCGACCTGGTCGAGCAGCGCTCTGGCGCCGTCGAGCTCGCGGGCGGTGACCGGCAACACCTCCGGGAACAGGGTCCGCGCGCTGTCGAACACGAGGCGGCCCTCGTTCCACCGGCCGATGGCGCGATAGCGGTGCAGGACCTCCTGCAGCACCTCGGCGTCGACCACGGCGTCGACCTGGCCTCCGGATACCCCCTCGAGGAAACGGAGGCTCGGCTGCTTGTGGGGGTGAGGCGTGCCGGCCGCGTACACCAGGATGTTGGCGTCGACGAGGATCATGGCAGCAGCTCGTCGGGCGAGGGGAGGGACTCGGTGCCCATCCGGCCGGGATCGTCGACGGGGAGCGACAGCGCGGCCAGGGCGCGCACCGCGGCTCCTCGCCCGGTCGCGGTGCGGCGTGCGCTCGAACCCAGTCGAACCACTCGTCGGGGGTCGTCATGGTGCGTCTCCTCTCTTCCTGCCGCGTCACTGCGACTCGCGGCCTCGATTCAGGGCCAGCAGCTCCCGGCGACGGCGTCCCAGTCGATCGAGCAGATGCGCAGGATGGCGAGGGGGTCGAAGGGCAGGGCGTCCTGGTCCTGGAAGTGGACCACCGTCAGGCAGGAGGCGAGCTCGTCGGTGCCGGAGAGCGGCTCGTGGCAGAGCCAGAGCGAGATGCAGGCGACGTGCGGCATGTCCAGCCGGGGCCGCCGCTGGAGGTGCTCCCCCACCTCGAGGGCGACCGCCGGCGGGACCGGGATGGGCCGATCGTCCGGCTCCAGCACCAGCACCGGCGCGGGGAAGATCCCGGCCCGCTTCCTGGCGGCGTCGACTGTCTCCCGGTTCTGCCTCGGGGTGGGCCAGCCTTCGATGACGCAGCCGTCCGTCCGGAACTGGAGCAGCTCGTCGAGGCGGATGACGCGGCCGCCCTGGAACTCGAGCTCCGGCTGGAGCAGGCCGGTGACCAGGCCCCCCGCTTGTCGAAGTGGTAGCCGGCGGAGGGGGCGCCGGCGTCACGGAGCGCACGGTGCGCCACTACATCCAGCAGGGGCTGCTGCCGGGACCCAACCACCCCGGTCCGGGCGCGCGCTGCGGCGAGGGGAGCCTCGCCCGCCTGCGCGCTGTCCGCGCCCTGCGGCGCGACCACCTGCCGCTGGCGGAGATCCGGCGCCGCCTCGCCGCGCTCTCGGACGCCGAGGTGGCAGCGCGATTCGCGGGCGGCACGGCCGAGGCCACGCCGGCGCCGGTGGTCCCGCCGGCCGTCGCGGTCGCCGCGCCGAGGCGTGTACCCTGGTCTGGATGAGACGGAGCGCCGGGACCGCGCTGCTGGCCCTCGTCCTGGCCGGGGTGGCGCCCACCGCCGAGGAGGTCGACCCCGTGGCCACTCGCATCGAGCGCCTCCGCGCCCACCTCCAAGCCCACCCCGCCGCCGGCGCGGCCGACGCCTACAAGCTCCTCCACCAGTCGGTGTTCGGCCCCGCCCACCTGATCAGCGATCGCGCCGCCGCGGCGAGCTACCTCGAGCGCGAGTGGAGCTCCATGGGGCCGACCCTGCCCGGCGAGCCCCTCGTCGAGCCGCTCGCCGACGACCCGCCCCTCGTGCGCGTCAATCTGCGCCCGTTCCGCGACCGGGGCGGCGACCGCGAGCGGCTGCTCGACGCCATGGTGGCGACCGCGAACCAGGTGCGGGGCGAAGCGGCGACCTTCGCCGCCTGCCTCGCCGCAGCGGTCCCGCTCGTTGGGGAGCTGCGCGGCGAGACGGCCGCCGCCGAGCTGGGCGAGCTCGCCCGCGCCGCCGCCGGGCAGGGCTACCCTGCCGCGCACCACTCCCCGGCATACCAGGAAGCCCATCGCCCGGCCTACCGGGTGGTGCTGGCGCCGCTCCTGGCCCCGAACCAGCGCTGAGCCCGGCGCTCTGCTCGGGCTGGAGAGATGGCCGAGGGCCTCGTCGGCGTTCATCGCCACCCTGGGGACCCTGCCGCCGCTCGCCTGGCCGACCCGACCCCGGACGCCCGCACCGTCACCGTCAACCCGGCCGCTCCCACCCTGAGCGAGGTGCAGTGTTCGATCTTCACGCCGCGCTGCGTCGCCTGCCACGCGGTGCCGGGCGCCGTCGCCCAGGGGTCGACCCCGCCGCCGTGCTGCGGCACGGTCGACACCCTCGTCGTCGCCAGCTGCACTGACGACGGCACCACGTCGGAGGACTGGAACGACGACGGCCGGGGCCTCGACAACGACGGCGACATGCTCCACGACCGGGACGACCCGGCGGGTCAGGCGGGGTTCCTGCTCCACGACACCTTCGCCTCCGGCGACGCCAGCGGCTGGAGCGGCGCAGCGGCGAGCCCGGCGCCCTGACCGCCCTGCCCGGGCCCCGGTCCGCGGCGCTATGCTGCGGATCGGGGAGGGGGAGGGACATGGACATCGCCGCGACGGTCGACGAGCTGCGCCAGCGCCTGGCCGCGGGCGGCGACCCGGCGAGCGCCCGCGCGCAGCAGGCCTACCTGAAGACCGAGCTCTCCTTGCACGGGGTCAACGCTGCGTTCCTGCGGGAACGGGCGAGGGCGTTGGTGCGCGACCACCCGGGTCTCGACGCGGGGCAGCGGCGGGAGCTGGTCGAGGCGCTGTGGCGGACGCCGTTCCACGATCTCCGCTCGCTCGGCATCGCCATTCTCGAAGCCTCTGCCCGCCACCTCGAGCGGCAGGAGCTCGAGCTGGTCGAGAGCCTGCTCGAGAGGTCGCGCGACTGGGCGCACGTCGACTACCTGGCGACGCGGGTGGCGGCGCCGCTGGTGACCCGTTTCCCGGAGGCGCACCGCGACCTCGAGCGGTGGGCGCGGGCCGACTCGTTCTGGCTGCGGCGGGCCTCCCTGCTCGCCCTCATGCCCGAGCTGCGCGCGGGCCGCGGCGACCTCGAGCTGCTCGAGCGCCTGGCCGTGCCGATGCTCGGGGATAGGGAGTGGTTCCTGCGCAAGGCGGTGGGCTGGGTGCTGCGGGAGGTGGCGAAGAAGCGGCCAGAGTGGGTGGTCGGCTTGCTCGAGCGTCACCTGCCGCAGGTCTCCGCGCTCACCCTCAGGGAGGCCTCCCGGCGCCTGCCGGCAGTCACGCGCGACGACCTCCTCGCCCGCCGCCGCGCCCTCGCGGCGCGCCTCACTGCCAGTCGCCGAAGGCCTGAGAAGCGGCCCACGAGTGCGGTGCGGTGAGGCCGGCGCCCGGCCCGGCGGCCGCCAGCGAAAGAGGCTCGGGCGATGTCAGCGCGGCCAGCCGCGGCGCGGCCAGGCGGACCCGGTCGTGCACGGCGTCGCGGCGCTGGCGGACCTGCCCGAGCTCGAGCAGCACGCGCTCCCGGTCGGCGTCGGGGCTCGCCAGCTCGCCCTGCAGGCGGTCGTAGGCCGCCTCGACGCGCCGCCGCTCCCGGTCGAGCTCCTCGGGGATGTCGCGGGCGAAGGACAGGTCGCGCGACGCCAGCAAGGCCAGGAACGACCTCGCGCGCGAGCGCTCGAGGGCGTGGAACGCCTCCTCCCCGCGCCCCAGCTCGACCCGGGGCGAGATCAGCTGGCGGTACAGGTCGGCGAACTGCGCCCGGAGGGACTGCTGCTCCTCGGAAGGGTGCCAGGTCAACCTGCTCGACCTCTACGAGGCCCTCGGCGGCGGCGGGGTGGAGGTCGCGGCGACCGGGGGCGCAGCAGCGC
>CAYTJW010000269.1:0-6900 GCA_964438135.1 uncultured Thermoanaerobaculia bacterium | reverse complement strand
AGCGGCACCACGCCGACCCGCTCCGGCCGCACCCGGTAGCGCCCCACCACCTCGTCCCGAACCCGCCCGCAGTCGACCAGCACCCGCGCCGCCCGCCGCGCCGCCGACCGCGCCAGCACCCGCCGCCGCCACCGCTCGCGCCAGGCGAACTCGCCCGGCAGGAGCTCGAACGACAGGTCGTGCAGGCTGACCACCCCCGGCGCGGCGCAACGCGGCAGGCTGTAGGCCGGCGAGTAGAGCAGGTCGAGCCGCTGCCGGCGCAGGGCGACGGGCAGACGGAGCTGCTCCCACACCACCCGGCTGCCGCGCGAGCAAGCGAAGCGGGGCACGAAGCGGGGGTCGGCGAAGAGCGGGTGGGAGAACGCCGGCCCGTGGAAGAACAGGCGCCACTCGAGCTCGTCGGGCAGGGCCCGGGCACCCTCCAGGAGCAGGGCGAGGACCCGGCCGACGCCGGTCGGCGAGCCCTCCATCTCCGCCGCCACGACGCCGACGACGGACGGCGCGGTCACCCCGCGCTCTCCGCCGGCGCGCGGTCGAGCATCGGCAGGAACGGGATCAGGCACATGCTCGGGATCGCGGCCAGGAAGGTCAGCCCGAAGTAGGCGACGAACCCGAGGCGGGCGGCGATGAAGCCCGACACCACCCCGGCCAGGGTGCCGGCGACGTTCATCAGACCGGTGCCGATGGCGAAGTGAGCGGCCTTGTGGCCGGCCTTGGTCGTGCGCATCAGGAAGACCGTGAAGGCGGCGTTGCCGAAGCCGGCGCCGAGGGCCTCGGCGCTGACCAGGGCGCAGACCAGGACGAAGTCGGCCCGGCCCAGGTCGGGCCGCTGGAAGATCGCCTGGTACTTGAGCGCCAGCAGCATGTACAGCAGGTTGAGGGTGTTGAGCGCCAGCACGAAGGGCCAGATGCACCGCCGCAGGCCGAAACGGGCGATGAGGGCGCCGCCGATCACGCTGCCGGTGATGGTGGCGACGATGCCGAACGTGTTGTGGGCGATGCCGTACTGCTGCAGGGTGATGCCGATGTCCTTGAGGAAGGGGTAGGCCATGTTCTGGAGCAGCGCCTCCCCGACGCGGAAGGTGACGATGAAGGCCAGGACCACGCCGATCCGCGGTCGGTCGAGGTAGTCGACGAACGCCAGCGCGTAGGGCGAGTCGGAGGCGTAGAGCCGTCGCCTGAGGGCCGGCGCCCGCACCGCCAGGACGGACATCGCCAGCAACAGGCCGATCACCACCCAGCCCGGAACCGACACCCGCCCCAGGCTCTCGCGCACTCCCGCCGCGGCCGGCAGCCGCAGCAGCGCCTCCAGGCCGACCACCAGCACACCGGCAGCCAGCGCCACCGCCAGCACGCGCGGCCGCACGAGGTAGCGCCCCAGCTCCGCCAGCGGCCGCTTGGGCTGCTCGAGGCGCGGCAGGGCCGCGGCGTGCACCGCCCACAGGCAAGCCATGACGACCGCCGCCGCCAGGTAGCCGACCAGCCACGACAGCGACCCGCAGGCCCAGGCGATGACGCCGCCGCCGGTGATCAGCGCCAGCCGGTAGGCGGCGGACTGCACGCCGACGTACCGGGCCTGGTCGTCGCGGTCGAGGGCCTCCAGGTAGTAGCCGTCGACGGCGATGTCGTGAGTCGCGGCGACCGCCGCCAGCGCCATGAAGACGACGGCCCCGAACAGCAGCGGCCGCGGCGTCGCGCTCGCCAGGCCGAGGACCACCACCCCGACCACGACCGCCGCCTCCACCAGCAGCAGCCAACGCCGCTTGCTGGCAAACGAGTCGACCAGCGGCGCCCACAGGAACTTGAGGGTCCACGGGATGCCGAACAGCGAGGTCAGGCCAATCGCCTGGAGGCTGGCACCGTGGTCCTTGAAGTAGGCGGTCGACATCAGCCGCACCAGCGAGTACGGGAACCCCTCGGCGTAGTAGGTGGTGAAGATCCACCACCGCGACCGGACCCAGCCGGCAAGCCGTCCCGCCGCGTTGTCCGGAGGCGCGTCGCCCATGGCTGGCTTGTAGCAGCGCCCTGGCGCGAAGTAAAGCGAGCCGGGCGGTCAGCTGTCGACCACCGGCGAACAGCTCCGCCGCCCGCCCGGGCTCAGCTCCGGGGACGGCAGGGGGAGCTGACGGCCGAGCCTCTCGCACAACCCTTCGGTCGGGCCCGTCGGCCCCGCCGTGGTCGAGCCGCGCGGTCGATCCCCCTGTCATCCCGAGGAGCCGCCCAGCGGGCGGCGACGAGGGATCCCTCGTTGGCAACCTCTTTCGCCACGGTCACCCGCGCCTCCTTTCCGGAGCAATCCCCATCGTCGCGAGGAGCTCCTCGGCCGGGCACACCCCCCACCCGCCCCGGCCTCGGAATGACAGGCAAAGGGAGCTCCGAAATCGGCTCAGCCGAGAGCCGATCGCTGACCGCTGCAAGCCCTCAGCCCGCCAGCGCCGACTGCAGGGCGGCGCGCAGCGCGGCCAGGGTGAAGGGCTTCTGCAGGAACACGACCAGCTCGGTGTCGTTGAGGCGGGACAGGGCCTCGTCCTCGCCGTAGCCGCTGCACATCACCACCCGCGCGTCGGGCCGCAGGGCCCGGATCTCCCGCAGCGCGCCGGCGCCGTCGAGACGCGGCATGGAGACGTCGAGCAGCACCAGCCGGACCCGCTCCTGGTGCCGGCGGTAGGCCTCCACCCCGGCGACGCCCTCGGCCGCGGTCAGGACCTCGAAGCCGAGGCTCTCGAGCAGGCGCTGGGCCACGTCCCGCACCGCGTCGTCGTCGTCCACCACCAGCGCCACGCCCGCGCCGCGCCAGGGATGGGCGACCGGCGCTTCGGCCACGACCGCCGCCGCCCCGTCACAGGCGGGCAGCAGCACCCGCATCGTGGTGCCGCGGCGCAGCTCGCTCTCGACCCCGATCGCCCCGCGGTGGGCGCGGACGATGCCGAGCACCGCGGCCAGCCCGAGACCGCGGCCGGCGAACTTGGTCGAGAAGAAGGGGTCGAAGAGCCGGGCGCGCGTCTCCTCGTCCATGCCGGAGCCGCTGTCCGCCACCTCGAGGAACACGTACCGCCCGGCTGGCAAGCCCTCGCCGAGGTGCAACCCGCGCAGGCTCCCCTGGTCGCACTCGACGACGCCCGTGGCCAGCTCGATCTCGCCGCCTTCGGCGCCGATGGCCTCGGCGGCGTTGAGGATCAGGTTCATCACCACCTGCCGCAGCTGGGTCGGGTCGGCCTCGACCGCCGGCAGCCGCGGCTCGAGGCGCCGGCGCAGGTCGACCCGCTCCGGGATCGCCGTCCCCAGCAGGTGGGCCATGTCCTCCACCACCGCCGTCAGGCTGACCCGCTCCAGCGCCGTCCGCCCCTTGCCCGCGTACGCCAGCATCTGGCTGGCCAGCTCGGCGGCCCGCCGGGTCGCCCGCTCGATCCGCTCCAGGTGCTCGAGCGCCTCGGTCCCCTCCGGCAGGGCCAGCCGCGCCAGGTCGGCGCTGCCCAGGATGGCCATCAGCAGGTTGTTGAAGTCGTGGGCGATGCCGCCCGCGAGCAAACCCAGGCTCTCCATCTTCTGGGCCTCGAGCAGCTGGGTCTCCAGCCGCCGTCGCTCCTCCTCCTCGCGCCGTCGCTCGGTGATGTCGAGGGCGGTGCCGAGCAGGCGGACCGGCTCGCCGCGCCCGTCGCGCTGCACCTCGGCCTCGGCGTGGACCCAGCGGAAGGTGCCGTCGTCACACACGATGCGGTGCTCGCAGGCGTACCGGGTCCCCTCCGCCAGGGCCCGCTCGAGCTGGCGTGTCACCCGCTCGCGGTCGTCCGGGTAGACGGACTGCAGCCAGAAGTCGACCATCGGCCCCAGGGCCGGGTCGCGCCGGTGCAGGCGGAACATCTGCTCCGACCACACCAGCCGGTCCGGCCCCACCAGCCACTCCCAGGTGCCGAGCCCGGCCACCCGGTGGGCCTCGGCCAGCAGCGACTCGCTCCGCCGCAGCGCCTCCTCCGCCCGCTTGCGCTCGGTGACGTCGTAGATCGCGCCCTGGACCGCGACCGGCACGCCGGCCGGGTCGCAGACGTTGTGCACCAGCTGCAGCACCCACCTCACCTCGCCGTCGGCGCGGACCACGCGGTACTCGCGCTCGCTGGAGAAGCCCGGTTCCCGCGCCAGCTCCTCCGAGGTGGCGGCGAGCAGCGCCGGCAGGTCGTCGGGGTGGATCACCTGGTCCCACCGCCGCGCGCCGCTGAGGAAGTCCGCCGCCGGGTAGCCGGTGATCTCCTCCACCGTGCCGTGGAACAGCAGCGGCCGGAAGTCGAAGTCGCCGCGGAAGGCGATGCCGCGGAAGCTCTGCACGAACGTCCGGTAGCGCTCCTCGCTGGCGGACAGGCTCGCCACCGCCTCGTCGACCCGCCGCTCGAGCTCGAGCTCCCGCCGCCGCGCCCGGATGGCGCGCAGGCGAACCAGCAGACCCACCCCGACCAGGACGAGGGCGGCGACGGCGAACGGGAACCACGGCCGCTGCGCGAGCCGCGGCTGGAGCTCGAGCTCGAGCGCCGCATCGCCGCGGCTCCAGACGCCGTCCTCGTTGCGGGCTCGGACCCGGAAGCGGTAGGGGCCAGGCGACAGGTTGGTGTAGTACGCCGTCCGCCGCGGCCCGGCGTCGGCCCAGGAGCGGTCGAAGCCGACCATCATGAACTGGGCCGCCACCCGCTCCGGCCGCCGCAGGGACAGGGCCGCGAACTGGATCTCGAGCCGGCGGGCGCCGGCCGGGACGACCACCCTCGGGGCGAGCGCCACCGGTCGCCCGTCCACGGTCACCTCGCTGACCCCCACCAGGGGCGGCACCCGGTTGGCGACCAGCCGGGCCGGGTCCACCGTCGCCACGCCGCGGATGGTGGCGAAGGACAGCCGGCCGTCGCGGCCGCGGGTGCCCGCCGGCTGCACGCCGCCGTTGCACTCGGCGCTGCGCATGCCGTCCCCGAGCCCGAAGACGGTCGGGTGGACCCGCGCCGCGCGGCCGTCGAGCACGGCGTCGACCTCGGCGATCGCCACTCGCGCCACGCCGCGGTTGGACGACAGCCAGAGGTGGCCCCCCGCGTCCTCCAGCACCTGGAAGACGGTGTCGTCGAACATCCCGTGCGACGTGGTGACCGTGGCCAGGCGGCCGTCGACGAGCCGGGTCAGGCCACCGCCGCGGGTCCCGACCCACAGCCGGCCGTCGCGGCCCTCGTGGACGACGTTCAGGCTGTCGTGGCCGAGCCCGTCGGCGACCGTGAAGCGGGTCGCCCGACCGCCGGCCAGGCGCACCAGGCCGGCGCCGGTGGTCGCCACCCAGAGGTCGCC
Source organism: uncultured Thermoanaerobaculia bacterium (assembly GCA_964438135.1). GTDB lineage: Bacteria > Acidobacteriota > Thermoanaerobaculia > Thermoanaerobaculales > Sulfomarinibacteraceae > CAYTJW01. Next base: position 1,590 of record CAYTJW010000269.1, on the reverse strand, counting down.
GCGGCGGTCCTCGAGCAGGCCGTTGACCTCGCTGGAGCCCGCCGGCCCGGGCAGGTCCTGGTGGACGAAACGGTCGCCCTGGAGGAGGTCGAGGCCGGCGCGGGTCCCGGCCCACACCCGGCCGGCACGGTCCTCCAGGACGGCCCGCACCTGCGGGTCGGACAGGCCCTCGCCGACGCCGTAGGTCGTCGCGCGGCCGTGGTCGAGGCGGACCAGGCCGTCGGCGTACGTGCCCACCCAGAGGTCACCGGCGGCCCCCAGGGCGAGGCAGAAGGGGTCGTTCGAGGGCAGGCCGGAGGAGGAGGTCCAGACGGTCACCCGCCCGTCCTCGAGGTGGGCCAGGCCGCCGCCCAGGGTCGCCACCCACAGGCCGCCGTCCCCGTCCTCGAGGACGGCGCTGACGTAGTCCGCCGGCAGGCCCTCCCGCCGGCCCCAGGTCGTGAAGCTGGCGTCCGTGAGGCGGACCAGGCCGCCGCCCACCAACCCCACCCACAGGCTCCCCTCGCGGTCCTCGGCCAGCGCCCGCACCAGGTCGCCGGGCAGGCCACCCCGCTCGTCCAAGGCCTCGACCCGCCCGCCGCCGACCCGCGCCAGGCCGGCGCCGTCGGTGCCGACCCAGAGGTTGCCGTCGCCGTCGCTGAGGAGGCGGATGACGACCTCGCTGCCCAGGCCGTCGCCGGCGCCGAGGGTGACGAAGCGCTGGCCCTCGAGCCGCGCCAGGCCGCCCCGCGTGCCGACCCACAGCTGCCCGGCCGCGTCCTCCGCCAGCGCGTACACCTCGGGGTCGGGCAGACCGTGCTCGCGGCCGAGGGTGACGACCGCCCCGCCGGCGAGGCGCGACACGCCGCCGAAGGTGCCGACCCACAGGCAGCCGTCGCGGCCGCGGGCGAGCGCCCGCACCGAGCTCGAGGCGAGGCCGGCGGCGGTCGAGAACGCCTCGTGCCGCCCGTCCTGGAAGCGGTGCAGGCCGCCGTCCTGGCCCAGCCCCACCCACACCGTGCCGTCGGGCCAGGCGAGGATGGCGTTGACCCTGGCCGACGGCAGGCCGTGCTCCTTGCCAACGGCCTGCCACTGGCCGTCCTGGCGGCGGAGCAGCTCGGAGGTGGTGCCCACCCACAGCGCCCCGTCGCGCCCCTCCGCCAGCGCCACCACGGCGTTGTCGGTCATGCCCGGCACCGACCGCCGCTCGAAGAGCTCGAACGTCGCGCCGTCGAAGCGCGCCAGCCCCTCGTGGGTACCCAGCCAGAGGTAGCCGTCCGAGGTCTGCAGGATGGCCTCGACCGAGCTCTGCGGCAGGCCGTCCTCGTCGGTCCAGGTGGCGGCGGCGTACTGGCTGACCCGCTTGCCCGGGTCGAGGGCAACGGCCGAGGCAGGCAGGCACGCCGCCGTCGCCAGCAGCAGCGCCACCCGTCGCTCGCATGGTCGTCGGCCGGGCGAGAGGCGTGCCATAGCCACCCCCCAGGGTAGCAGGGCGAGCGGCCGGCCCGGGTATACTCGGCCGGCGCCCGGCAGCGCCGACGCGCCACCGCCATGCAGCCACCCAGCGACGCCCCCGAGCAGCGCGCCGGCGCGGCCGGCGGCCCGACCGCC
>CAYTJW010000268.1:0-6911 GCA_964438135.1 uncultured Thermoanaerobaculia bacterium | reverse complement strand
GGGTGTGGCGGTCCGCCCTGGCCGCCGCCGGCCGCCTGCCGGCCGGCTGGGTCGGTGCGGAGGCCCTGGTCGCCACCGCCGCCTTCCTCGACCGCTACGCCTTCGCCGGCCGCACCCCGGCCGACGAGCTGGCCGAGCTCGACCGCCGCGACCCCGCCCTCGCCCTCGCCTGGGCCAGCTCCCCGCCCCCGAAGAGCTGCTAGAATCGTCTTCATGGTCAGCCCTGGTCAGCGCCTGGCATGGCAGGGGAGGCGGGCATGAGAGCTTCGCGCCTGGTTGTCGCCGGCCTCGTTTTCGTGGCCTTCGCCGCCGCCGCCGCGGCGCAGGAGCAGCACCTCGGCGAGGTGGCCTCGTCCGTCGCGCTCGAGCGGCCCGACGGGGAGGCGGTGGTGATCACCGACAGCGACTTCCCGCCACCGCCACCGACGCCGGCCCAGAAGCCCTACAGCGAGGAGCTCACGGCGGCCCTCGTCCGCTACCGGGAGGCGGTCGGGAGCCTGGAGGCGGTGCTCGAGAAGGCCAACGGCACCCGCATGCTCTACTCCGCGGCCTGGCAACGACAGGTGGACGAGGCCTGCCGGACGGTGGAGAGCGTCGGCATCGACCTCGGGTCGCTCGCGCCCGCGGCGCAGTACGCCGACGCCCGCTCGGCGGCCGAGCGCGCGGTGAAGGAGTACGAGGCCGCGCTGGCCGTGGTGCGGGACGCCGCGACCAACCGCACGGCGACCTTCGCCAACCGCTATCCCCACCTCGCCGCCGGCCGCGAGGCCATGGAGCAGGCAGTCGCCAGCGCCCTGGCCAGCGAGCAGCGCCTGGTGCTGGAGCAGCCGGCGAAGCCGATCGTGCCGGCCGAGGCGCTGGAAGACGCTGCGGGCTACTGCGGCACGTTCTACGACGAGGACTCCGAGATCTACGGCCACTGCCGTCGCGTCCAGCAGGCCGCGATCATGGCCATGGCCGAGCGCAGCGCCTACTCCCTCGCCATGAGTGACGAGGCCTTCAACACCCTGCGCAACCGCTGCCTGAACCTGCACGGGCCCGACTTCGACCGCCGCAACGACTGCGAGGTTGCCGCCCTGGCGGGGCGCTGACGCCGCCCCTGCCCGGCGCGACTCCCCGGTCAGCCCGTCACACCTCGCGCAGCGACTCGTGGATGCCCTTCAGGCACTCGAACCAGAACTCGACGCCCGCCTCGCGCTTGTCGCGGCGAAAGGCCTCGAGCCAGCGCTCGAGCTCGGCTGACCGATCGCCGTCCACCTCGTGACGACGCTCGAGATAGCGGTGGACGAAGTCGAGGTTCCGCTCCGACTCCCAGAACACGGCCGCGTTGCGGCTGCCCAGCCGGACCGCAGTCAGGCGGGTCGCCTGCAGGTAGTCCTCCTTGAGCCCGTACAGCGAGCCGAGGATCTCGGGCAGCATCTCCTCCGCCCACTGGCGGTGGAACCGGCACATGCCGAGGTCGTCCATGACCAGCTCGCCCTGGAGGCGGGCGGCGCACCGCCGGCCGAGCTCGCGCGGGGGCAGGAACTCCGCCCCGTAGTGGTTGTAGTACTTGCCCATGATCGGCATCGGCGCCAGCACGCCCGGGGTCCAGTACTGGTTGGGCAGCATCCAGCCGCGCCGGCCGAAGGCGGTGTAGAGGAGCGAGTCCACCACCGCCCGGCCCCGCTCCCGCGCCAGCCGCCGCGCCCAGCGACGGGCGCCGCGGGCGAGGTCCAGCACCCCGCGCCGCTCGACGATGGCGTCGAGCAGGGCGACGCCGAGGTCGGCGTTGTGCATCGAGTCGGTCTCGACCCGGAAGGAGTCGGCGGCGAAGACCGGCCGCGCCCCGACCCCCAGCTCGGCCGGCTGGAGGAAGCCCTGGTCGAGCCCCTCCATCAACCAGGCCAGGACCCCGCCGACGGAGATGGCGTCGAAACCGAGGGCGTCGGCGTGGTGGTTCAGCTTCTCTGCCGCCCGCTGGTCGAAGACCCCGCACAGGGGGCCCATGGTCTGGTACGGCTCGTAGTCCTTCTTGAACTCGCCCCGCATCTTCTTGCACACCGCCGGGCAGGGCTCGCCGCAAGTGGACTGGCTGCGGGTCTGGATGGTCTCCTCGTTGAACTGGCGCAGGTAGTGGTCGACCACCAGCCGCTGGTGGATCGCCAGGCGCTGCGCCTCGTCCAGGTAGATGCTGCGGTAGTTGAAGGCCAGGAGCCGGCCGCCGAGGCTGGCGAAGTTGACGCCGAAGGTGCCGCCGGTCGAGAGCTGGGGGTCGAAGCGGTACTTGACCGTGGCCTCGACGTCCTTGGCGAGGAGCTTCTTCTTGAAGCGGGTCTCGAACCACTGGTCCGCCACCTTGCGGTCGCGGAAGTCGTCGTCGACGAACGTGCCGCCGTAGATCACGCCCACCACGTTGTGCTGCTGCAGGAGCTTGGAGCCGAGGCCGCCGCGGCCGGCCCAGGTGTCGACCGGGGTCAGCCGGCCGTCCTTGAGCGGCGCCGAGGCGACGCCGCCGAAGTCGGTGGCGGCCGCGGCCGGGCCGACCGCCAGCACCCGCGGGTCGGTGGCGTAGCGGTCGGCGAACCGCTCGAGCGCCTCGCGCATCACGGCGTAGACGCCGCCGGGCTCCCTCCGCCAGAGGCCGTCCAGGTCGCCGACCGGGTGCAGCTCCACCTCCACCTGCTCGCCGCCGGAGCGGTTGAGGTAGAGGAGGGACGGGACCGGGGCCCGGCCGAGGATGGCGACCGTCGACAGGCCGAGGTTGTCGAACACCAGCGCCGCCCCGCCCATGGAGGAGACGTAGAAGCCGTCCCAGCAGGGCGACATGCCGCTCAGCACGAGCCGGTTCGAGCCCGGCAGGATCGACCCCGCCAGCAGCCCGGCGCCGATGTTGAGGGAGTTGTGGTGGCCGGCGAGGTGGAGGCCGAGGTCGACCGGCCCGAAGAAGTCCCGCACCGGGTAGCGCACGACGCGGTAGAAGCCGGTGCCGGCGTCGACCAGGAGCACCCTCTGCTCAACGCTCACGCCTGCCTCCCCGGTGTGCCGGTGCAGAGCTCGCGCCCTAGACCGGGATCTCGTGGCGCCAGCCGAACGGGTCCGGCCGGGTGGCGGTCTGGATGCCGACCAGCTCGTCGTACAGCTGCCGCCAGCGCTCGTCGAACGGGAACTGCCACCGTCGCTCGGCGGCGACGATCTCGCGGATCCAGGTGATCACCGCCGCGGTGCCGCAGCAGGCCGCAGCGTCGAGCTCGGCCAGCTCCTCGAGCGGGATGTGGCGGGTCTCGGTCGGCCAGCCGAACAGCTCGGCCGCGATCTGCATCAGCGACAGCCGGGTGATCGACGGCAGGATGCTGGACGAGTCGGGCGTGATGAGGGTCTTGCCCTTCAGCCCGAGGAAGTTGGCCGCGCCGATCTCCTCGACGAAGCGGTGCTCCGCCGGGTCGAGGTAGATGGCCTCGGCGTACCCCGACGACTTGGCCTGGCGGCCGGGGGTGAACGAGCAGGCGTAGTTGCCGCCCGCCTTGATGTGCCCGGTCCCGTGCGGCGCGGCCCGGTCGAAGGCACTGACGAGGAAGGACTTGCCCTGCTCGGGGCCGAAACCGCCCTTGAAGTACGGGCCGACCGGCGTGACGAAGACGCGGAACAGGTAGCGGGAGGCCGGCTTGACGCCGACGTTGTCGCCGATGCCGAGGTAGAACGGGCGCAGGTAGAGCGCGGCGCCGCTGCCGTACGGCGGGATGTAGGGGGCGTTCGCCGCCACCACCTCCTCGACGGCGCGGATGAACAGCTCCTCCGGCACCACCGGGCCGCACAGGTACTCGGCCCCGCGGTTGAGACGGCGGCCGTTCTCGAGCGGCCGGAAGGCGTAGACCCGACCGTCGGCGCCGGTCTGCGCCTTCATCCCCTCGAACAGCTGCTGGCCGTAGTGCAGGCACTGGCTGCCCTCGGGCAGCCGCATCTCGCTCTCCTCGAGCAGGCCGCGCACGCGCCAGACCCCGTGCTCGTACACCGCCTCGAAGCGGTACGGGCAGGCGAGGTACTCGAACTTCAGGCTGGCGAAGTCGAGGTCGACTGTCTTCCGGTCACCGACGAAGTAGTAGCGCGGCTTGTCCATCGCCATCTCCTTCCCTGTGCGCGCGGTCCGAGAGATCGAGTCGCGCCGGCGCCCGCCCGCGCGGGCCCGGCCGGTCTCGTGCGGGCTCCAGAGCACGCCGGTCCGAGGCAGGTCGGCCTCACGGCGCGACGACTCTACCACGCCCCGCAACCCCCGGGGCAGCACCTCGCCGACCTGCCGGCGGACGCCTCGCCCGCGACCCGCGCCCACCTCGCGGCCTTCCTCGCCGCCCGAGGACGCCGAGAGCCCGGCCGGGCGGGTGACGCGCGCCGTCGGCCTCGCCTAGAATCGAGTCACCATGCTCCGACGACGACCCCCGCGCGCGACCTCGCTCCTCCCCCTGCTCCTCGCCGCGCCGCTCGCCGCGGCGCCGGTCGAGGTGGTGGTGCGCGACGCCGCGACCGGCGCCCGCCTGGCCGCCGTGGTGCGGGTCGACGACGGCCCCCGGCCGACCTGTCTCACTGCCGACGGGCAGGGGAGGGTCGAAGCCGACCTGCCGCCCGGCGACCACCTCCTCGAGGTCGCCCACCCCGGTCACCGCTCCCTCTCCTTCCGCCTCCACGTGGCCGCCGGGGGCAGCCTGCCGACCACCGTCTGGCTCGACCCCGAGGCGCTGCCGGCCGCGCTCGAGCCGCGGCTGCTGGCCACCTCCATCCCGGCCGGCCACGGCCTGCTGCACGGCTTCGTCCGCGACGCCGCGACCGGCGCGCCCCTGGCCGGGGCGGTGGTCAGCCTCGAGCAGCGCGGCGCCGGCGACGTCGCGGACTCAGAGGGGCGCTTCCGCGTGCTCTACCGGCTCGAGCCGGTCGGCGCCGAGGAGCTGCCGCCGGCCGACACCCTGCTGGTGGAGGCGGACGGGCACCGCGCCCTGGCCCGGGAGGGGACCCTGCTCGGCCCCGGCGCCACCCTCCTGCTGCTCGACCTCGAGCGCGGCGAGGGCTTGGTCGCCGTCCCGGCCCGCCACAAGATGCTGAACCTGGCCGAGCCGTCGCAGGTGGAGCCGCCGGAGTGGATGCCGGAGGACGCCAGGGCGCCCGGCGGGCTACGCGCCATCACCCCCCTCGACCCGCCGGCCAGCATCCGCCTCGGCACGCCGTGCTCGTGCACCACCTGCACCGGCATGGTGGTGCTGTCGCTCGAGACCTACGTCAAGCGCGGCCTCAACGACGAGTGGATCTCGAGCTGGGGCGGCAACTCGCTCCGCGCCGGCGCCGTCGCCTACCGCTCCTACGGCGCCTGGTACGTCGCCCACCCCCTGTCCGCGAGCTACGACATCTGCGACAACACCTGCTGCCAGGTCAACGACGGCGACACCGCGAGCTCGACCGACGCCGCCACCGAGGCCACCGCCGGCTTCATGCTCGAGCGCTCGGGGGCCGTCTTCCGCTCCGAGTACTCGGCCGAGAACAACGCCTGGGACGACCCCGGCGACGGCCTTCCCTGCTCCAACGGCGACCTCTCCTGTGCCGACGGCGAGGCCGGCTCGCCGGCCGCCAGCTGGCCCTGCCTCGCCGACTCGATCTGCGCCGGCCACGGCTGCTTCGGCCACGGCCGCGGCATGTGCCAGTGGGGGACCAGCCGCTGGTCCGCGGCCGGCTCCGCGTGGACCTGGATGGTCGACCACTACTACAACGACCACGGCGCGGGGTCGAGCTACCGGACCGCCTACCTGACCACGCCGCTGTGGGTCGACGGCGTGGAGCCCCAGCCGGCCACGGTCGAGCCGGCCACGACCCTGACCATCGCCGTCGCCGCCACCAACGGCGCCGAGCTCGCCCACGGCCACGTGCTGGTCGGCGCCAGCCTCTACTCCCCGGCCACCGGCTACCTGTCGGACCCGCCCCACGACGCGCTGGTGACCCTCGACCCGGGCGCCAACGCCCGGTCGCGCCTGTTCGACGTCCCCGCCGGCACCCCGGACGGGTCCTACGACCTGCTGGTGTCGCTCTACTACGACGTCAACCTCGACGGGACCATCACCTCGGCCGACAAGAACCTGGTGCTGGTGACCGCCGACGACGCCGTCACGGTCTCGAGCCTGCCGACCCTGACCGTCGCCGACCTCGCCGTGGCCGAGGGGGACCGGGGGAGTGCCGCCGCCACCCTCACCCTCACCCTGTCCGCCCCGGCGCCGGCCGGCGGCGCCTCGGTCGCCTGGGCGACGGGCGACGGCACCGCCTCGGCCGGCGCCGACTACCTGGCCGGGGGTGGCAGCGCCCAGTTCGCCGCCGGCGCGACCGCGGCGACGGTCGGCGTGACGGTGCTCGGCGACTACCTGGTCGAGGGCGACGAGGCGTTCGCGGTCGCCCTCAGCGACCCGGTCGGGGCCCGCTTCGGCGACCCCACGGCGACCGTCACGATCCTCGACGACGACGGCCCGCCGTGCGACGCGGTGGCGGACGGGGTGGGCTCGGCCGACGACGTCGCCGAGACCCTGCGCGCCGTCTTCGACCCCGCCCACCTGCCGGCCGGCAACCCGGACTGCGACCAGGACGGCGACGTCGACCCCGACGACGTCGCGGCGGTGGCGGTCGCGGCCTTCTGACGAGCTGTCAGCCGCCAGCGATCAGCGATCTACGCCCCCGCCCGCCCCCGAGCCCGCCAGCACCGAAGCGCCGGAGGCAGCCAAGCAGCCGCGCATCGAGCCGCGTGCGATCCTGAAACGCCTGCAGGCCGAATCGCCCGCCTTTCGGGACAGCAAGCCGCTGGCGCTGAAGATCGACGCGAGCATCCTCGCCCGCTTTCCCGATTTCGATCGCAAGAACCTGCGTATCGCCCTGCGCATGCACACCGCCTCGACCAAGTACCTCAAGGC
>CAYTJW010000267.1:0-6946 GCA_964438135.1 uncultured Thermoanaerobaculia bacterium | reverse complement strand
CGGGCGGCCGCCGGCCTGCTCGGGCGACATGTAGCCGGCCGTGCCGCGCAGCGCGCCGGGCTCGTCGTCGACGCCGGTCGGGCCGGGGCCCGGGGCGCGGCGGGCGAGCCCGAAGTCGAGGATCTTGACGAAGCCGTCGCGGCTGACCATCAGGTTCTCGGGCTTGAGGTCGCGGTGGACGATGCCCGCCGCGTGGGCCTTGGCCAGACCGCGAGCGATCTGGCTCGAGATCGCCAGCACCCGCTTGAGCGGCAGCGGGCCGGCGGCGAGCAGCTGGCGCAGGGTGTCGCCCTCGACCAGCTCCATGGCCACGTAGCCGATCCCCCGGTCGGTGCCGATGTCGTGGACGGTGACGATGTTGGGGTGGTTGAGCGAGGACGCGGCGCGGGCCTCCCGCGCCAGCTGGTCGAGGCTGGCCGGGTCGAGCGCGAGCAGCGGCGGCAGCACCTTGACCGCCACGTCGCGGTCGAGCCGCGGGTCGCGGGCGCGGTAGATCTCGCCCATCCCGCCCGCGCCGATGCGGGCGAGGAGGTCGAACGGACCGAGTCGGCTCGGGACCGGGAGGCTCATCGGCGTGGTCGAGGCGTCTGCTGTCGCCCGCGCCGTCGCCGGCAGGGCGGGCGACGGCGCGGGCCACCAGTCTACACCGGCGCCCCGGGCGGCGCGGCGGCCAGCGCCCGCACCGTGGCCTCGGCCCCGTCGAGCGGCGCCGGCTTCGAGAACAGGTAGCCCTGGGCGTACTCGCAGCCGAGCTCCCGCAGCAGCTCGAACTCCCCGCGCAGCTCCACCCCCTCGGCGATCACCGCCAGCTCGAGGTCGTGGGCGAGGCGGGTGATGGAGCGGACGATCTTCAGGCCGCCGCCGCCCGAGCCGGCGGGGCCGGTCATGGTGTTGACGAACGAGCGGTCGATCTTGACCACGTCGATCGGGAAGCGGTGCAGGTAGGAGAGGCTCGAGTAGCCGGTGCCGAAGTCGTCGACCGCCAGCTGCACGCCCAGGTCCTTGAGCCGGCGCAGGACGTCGACGGCCTGGTCCGGGTCGGCCATGAGGACGCTCTCCGTGACCTCGAGCTTGAGCTGCGGCGGCGGGATCCGGCTCTCCGCGAGCAGGGTGCGGACCAGCGGCAGCAGGTCGGGGTCGGCGAGCTGGCGGGTGGAGAGGTTGACGCTCATGAACAGCGAGGTCCGGGCCGCGCCGCTGTCGCGCGCCACGCCCTCGAGGGCGGGCAGGGCGGCGCAGGAGCGGCGCAGCATCCAGGCGCCCATCGGCACGATCAGGCCAGAGCGCTCGGCCTGGTCGATGAAGCGACCCGGGGGCACCAGGCCCCGCTGCGGGTGGCGCCAGCGGATCAGGGCCTCGAAGCCCGCCGCGTGGGCGGTGTCGGTGGCGACGATGGTCTGGAAGAAGACCTCGAACTCGCCCAGCTCCAGCGCCTGCTTGAGCTCCCGCTCGAGCTGGAGGATGTCGAGCGCGCGCTGCCGGACCGCGGCGAAGGAGCGCCCCTGCGAGGTCGGCTGCGGCGGCTCCTCGCCCCCCTGCTGGCGCTGGGCCAGCGCCCGCGTGGTCTGCCGGAGCCGGTCGAGGAACACCTTCAGGAACATGGCCATGAGCGGGTCGGCGGCGTCCAGCTTCTGGCGCACCTGGTCGCGGTCGACGACGATCAGGGTGGTCTCGTCGAGGGCCTGCGCCGACGCCGAGCGGAGCTGCTCGTCGATCAGCGCCATCTCGCCGAACAGCTCGCCCTCGCCGAGGTGGGCGAGGACCGTCTTCTTGCCCTCGCGCAGCGCGGCGATCTCGATCCGGCCGCGCTCGACGATGTAGGCCCGGTCGCCCACCTCGCCCTCGCGGAAGACGAACGCGCCGGCCGGGATGGTGCGTCGGTACAGCTCGTCGGTCATCGCCACCCCTCGTTCCCGCGCTGGCGTGCGGCTCCCCACCCCACGGTACCCGCCTGGCCGGCGCCCCGTCAACGCCGTCGCCCGGCCGGGGCCTCTTGTGAAGCTTGTCACGTGCGCCGATCGGGAGTAGAGTCCGGGCGGCAAGGGGGGTGGGATGGCTGGTCAGCGACGTTTCGAGGAGCTCGACCGACGCCGCGCCGAGCTGCAGAACGGCGGCGGCGCCGAGCGGATCGCCAAGCAGCACGCCCAGGGCAAGCTCACCGCCCGCGAGCGCCTCGGCCTGCTGTTCGACCCGGAGACCTTCGTCGAGTTCGGCCTGTGGGCCAAGCACCGCTGCTTCGAGCTCGAGGGCAAGGAGTACCAGGCCGACGGCGTGGTCACCGGCAAGGGCGAGGTCGACGGCCGGGCGGTGCTGGCCTTCTCCCAGGACTTCACCGTCGGCGGCGGCGCGGTCGGCGAGCGCCACGCCAGCAAGATCGTCGAGTGCCTGCAGGCGGCGCTGAAGTGCGGCGTGCCGGTGGTCGGCTTCAACGACTCCGGCGGCGCCCGCATCCAGGAGGGGGTGGAGTCGCTGTCCGGCTACGGCCGGATCTTCTACCACAACACCCTGGTGTCCGGTGTCACGCCGCAGATCTCGGTCATCGCCGGGCCGTGCGCCGGCGGGGCCGCCTACTCCCCGGCTTTGACCGACTTCATCATCATGGTCGAGGGCAGCTCGCACATGTTCATCGCCGGCCCGGAGGTCATCAGGGCCGCCACCGGCGAGGTCATCTCCGAGGAGGACCTCGGCGGCGCCCACGCCCAGGCGGCGATCTCCGGCAATGTCCACTTCGTCGCCTCGACCGAGGCGGAGGCGGTCGCCCTGGTCAAGCGCATCCTGTCCTTCCTGCCGTCGAACAACACCGAGAACCCGCCCGAGGCGCCGTTCGACGGCCTCGTCGTCGACGACGAGGGGATGGACGAGATCATCCCCGACGACCCGCGCCAGGCGTACGACGTCAAGGAGGTGATCGCCCGCCTGGTCGACAACGGCGACTTCTTCGAGATCCAGAGCGAGTTCGCCCAGAACGTCGTCATCGGCTTCGCGCGCATGGCCGGGATGCCGGTCGGGCTGGTCGCCAACCAGCCGCTGGTGATGGCGGGTGTGCTCGACATCAACGCCGCCGACAAGGCGTCGCGCTTCATCCGCACCTGCAACGTCTTCAACGTGCCGTTGATCACCCTGGTCGACGTGCCCGGGTTCCTGCCCGGGACCGCCCAGGAGCACGGCGGCATCATCCGCCACGGCGCCAAGATGCTGTTCTCCTACTCGGCGGTGACGGTGCCCAAGCTGACCATCATCCTGCGCAAGGCCTACGGCGGCGCCTACCTCGCCATGTGCTCCAAGGACATGGGCGCGGAGAGCGTGCTCGCCTGGCCGACCGCCGAGATCGCGGTCATGGGCCCGGAAGGGGCGGCGCGGGTGCTCTACCGCAGGGAGATCAAGGAGGCCGCGGACCCGCGAGCGTTCCTCGAGGAGAAGATCGCCGAGTACCGCCGCACCCACGCCAACCCCTACCGGGCGGCCGAGGCGGTGCACATCGACGACATCATCCGCCCCTCCTGGACCCGGCGCCTGGTCATCGAGCGGCTCGGCCTGCTCCGCACCAAGCGCGACCTCCGGCCGCAGAAGAAGCACGGCAACATCCCGCTGTGAGGCGAAGGGGGGTTCGGAGTGCATCGGCAGTCAACCACGCGGCGTGGGGCTCGAGGGGAACCGGCGGGGTGTGTGAGCGCCTCGGGTGCGAACAACACCCGCTCCAGGGCCAGGTGAGACCATGGACGTGGCAACGAACCCCTGGCTGACCGCCCCGCTCGCCCTCGGCATCGTCTTCTCCGGGCTCGGCATCCTGGCGGTGGTGCTGTTCGTCCTGCGGGCGGCCTACCAGCGCCTGCAGGCGGCCGCTCCGGCGGCGGACCACGGCGTCGACCCCGAGCTGCTGGCGGTGCTCTCGGCCGCCGCTCACGCGGCCCTCGGCGGGCCGGTCAGGATCCACCGCGTCCACGTCCACCGCGAGCGCGGCGGCGGGGCCTGGGCGCAGGTTGGGCGGATGGACATCATGACCTCTCACAGGGTGGTACCCAAGCGATGAAGAAGCTCCGCATCACGGTCGGTGGGTCGGTGTACGAGGTGTTGGTCGAGGTGCTCGAGGACGACGAGCAGTACCTGGGGGGCTCGACCCTGGGCGTGCCCTCGCCGCCGCCGGCGAGGCCGTCCCGGGCGGCGGCGACGCCGGCCGCGGCGCCGGCCCAGCCGCTCGGCCCGGGCGACCCCAACGCGGTCCGCTCGCCGATCGCCGGCACGGTGCAGAAGGTGTTCGTCGAGGCGGGCCAGCGGGTGGAGGAGAAGGTGCCGGTCATCCTCCTCGACGCCATGAAGATGGACACCTACATCTACGCCCCGCGGGCGGGGGAGATCGCCGAGGTGTCGGTCAGGCCGGGCGACGCGGTCCAGGTCGGGCAGCCGCTCATCCGCTACCGGCCGGAGCCCTGACGTGGACCTCTTCGCCGCCACCGGCCTCGCCCACCTGACCTGGCGCGAGCTGGCCATGATCGGCGTGGCCTGCGTCCTCCTCTACCTGGCCATCGTCCGCAAGTTCGAGCCGCTGCTGCTGGTGCCGATCGGCTTCGGCGCGCTGATGGCCAACCTGCCCCTCAACGGCCTCATGAACGAGCCGCACGGGGCCGAGCCCGGCGGGCTCTACTACTACCTCTTCCAGGGGGTCAGGCTGGAGATCCTGCCGCCTCTCATCTTCCTCGGCCTGGGGGCCCTGACCGACTTCGGCCCGCTGCTGTCGAACCCCAAGACATTCCTCCTCGGCGCCGCTGCCCAGCTCGGCGTGTTCGGCACCTTCCTCGCCGCCGGCTACCTCGGCTTCACCCCGACCGAGGCGGCGTCGATCGGCATCATCGGCGGCGCCGACGGCCCCACCTCGATCTACCTGGCCATGAAGCTGGCCCCCCACCTGCTCGGGCCGATCGCGGTCTCGGCTTACTCGTACATGGCCCTGGTGCCGCTCATCCAGCCGCCGGTCATGAAGCTCCTCACCACCCGCCGCGAGCGGCTGATCCGGATGGAGGGCGTGACCGACGTGCCGCACTGGGTGCGGGTGGTGTTCCCGATCGTCTGCACCGTGGTCTGCGCCCTGCTGGTGCCGGCCGCGACCAGCCTGGTCGGGCTGCTCATGTTCGGCAACCTGCTGCGCGAGTGCGGGGTGACCGAGCGCCTCAACCGCTCGGCCCAGAACGAGCTCATCAACCTGGTCACCATCGTCCTCGGCACCTCGGTCGGCGTGACCATGAGCGGCGAGACCTTCCTCCGCCTCGGCACCATCAAGATCCTGGTCCTCGGCTGCGTCGCCTTCACCCTGTCGACCGCCGGCGGGGTGTTGCTGGGCAAGGTCATGGCCCGCCTGCCGGGCAGCCCGGTCAACCCCCTGATCGGCGCCGCCGGGGTGTCGGCGGTGCCGATGGCGGCCCGGGTGGCGCACAACGTGGCGCAGGCGGAGGACCCCAACAACTACCTCCTGATGCACGCCATGGGCCCGAACGTGGCCGGCGTCATCGGCACCGCGGTCGCCGCCGGCGCCTTCCTGGCGCTGCTGAAGTAGCGACCTCGGGCCCCGGGCCGCGGGTCCCGCGCAGAGTCGAGATCGACCGGTCTCAGCGTCGAGACGGACGGCCCTGCCAGCGCCCTCTCGGGGTTCTCAGCAATTTGTTGTGGCAGCTCGACTTCCTGGCAAGGTCGCGGTCTCGTCCGGGGGCCTGGCGCGGGTGGCACGGCGCGTGCTTTCACGGCGGCCGAGCAACTGGTGGCGCCACGGCCACCAGAGAAACGAAGGAGGACACCATGAGCCAGAGCGCCCTCGCCCGTTTCGCCGACGCCGCCGTGACCGACCCGGAGCTGCGCGCCCGCTGCCAGGCGGCGCCCGGCCTCGACGCCCTGGTGGCCGTCGCCGCCGGGGCCGGGTTCGAGGTCACCGAGGCCGAGATGCGCGGCTTCCTGGAGAGCGTGCGCGCGGGCAGCCGCGAGCTCGCCGACGACGAGCTGGAGGCGGTCGCCGGCGGGGTGAACATCAACAACAGCCACCGCGTCGACCAGGCGGCGGTGAACATCAACAACAGCCACCGCGTCGACCAGGCGGCGGTGAACATCAACAACAGCCACCGCGAGGTCTTCGGCGGCTTCGGCTGGCCGTAGGGCGAGCGGCCGGCGCCGCCGCCCGCCGCGGCCCGGCGCCACGGCCGGGCCGGGTTTCGCGCCCGGCCCGGCTGTGGCATGATTCGTCCAGGCTCGGTGGAGGCGCGTGGCGTTCCGGCTGGTGGCCGCGTTCGAGGGGCAGGTGCTCCGGTTCGCCCTGCGCGACGGGGAGCAGACCGTCGGCGCGAGCCCGTCCTGCGGGCTGCACCTGCCCCACCGCACCGTCTCCCGTCAGCACGCGCTGGTGACGCTCGGGCCGGGCGGTGTCACCGTTCGCGACCTGGGCTCCCGCAACGGCACCAGGGTGGCCGGCCTGCGGGTCAACGAGGCCCGGCTGGCGCCGGGGGTGGAGCTTCGGCTCGGGGCCGTCCGTCTCGAGCTGGAGGAGGTGGCGGCGCAGGACCTGGAGGCGGCGGTGGTGCTGCGCGAGCCGTCGGGGCGCCACCCGGCCGTGACGGCCGCTGACCGGGACGCCGAGAGCACCTGCGGCGCCGGCCCGGCCGAGGACTTCGCCCGTCGCCGGCTGGCGCCGCTCCTCGACCGGCTGGCCCGCGGCGCGGACGCCATCTTCTGGAATCCGGCCGGCGTGGCCGCGACCGAGAACATCGAAGCCTCGCTGTCGTACATCGACTGGATCTTCGATTCGCAGCAGGGTGCACTGGGCCTCGCCGCATCGCTGGGCGATTACGGGACGGTGGGTGTGCAGTTCCAGTACATCGACTTCGGGTCGATAGACGAAGCGCTTTGGGAGGCTCCGTACAAGGATGACATCGAGTACCCCGGGTTGACGGGGAGGCAGTTCCGTCCC
>CAYTJW010000266.1:0-6948 GCA_964438135.1 uncultured Thermoanaerobaculia bacterium | reverse complement strand
GGTCGCGGCTTCGTCTGGGCCGCCACCGACCGCGGCCTGGCCCGGGTGCCGGTGGCCGCGGCGCCGCCGCCGCCCGCCAGCGTGGTCCCGTTCGGCGCGCCGGACCTGCCCGACAGCCGCCTGTGGTCGGTCCTGCTCGACTCCCGCGGCGCGCTCTGGCTCGGCTCGCGCGGCGGCGGCGGGCTGCTGCGCGCGGCGCCGGGCTTCGACCCCGACCGGCCGAGCTTCGAGCGGTTCCGGCACGACCCGGGCGACCCGCGCAGCCTCGCCGCCGACAGCGTCCGGGCGCTGCACGAGGACCCCTCCGGCCAGCTCCTCGCCGGCACCATGGCCGGCGTCTGCCGCCTCGACGGCGACGGCTTCGACTGCCGTCGTCACGACCCGCGCGACCCGGCGAGCCTCCCCCACCCGCGGGCGTGGTCGCTGGCGACCGACCCCTCCGGACGCCTCTGGGTCGGCACCGAGGGCGGTCTCGCCGGCGCGCGGCCCGACGGCGGCTTCGACCGCTTCCGGGCGCGGCGCCGGGACTCCACATCCCTGCCCGACGACTCGGTCAACGCCCTGCTGGTCGACTCGGGCGGCGTGCTGTGGGTGGGCACCGACCGCGGCGCGGCGCGCCTCGACACCGCCGCCAAGCCCTTCGTCCACCTCTTCGCCGGCCACCAGGTGTGGTCCGTGCTGCGCGACCGGGAGGGCGCGCTGTGGGTCGGCACGAGCGACGGCCTGCACGTCCAGAGCGGCAGCGAGGTGCGGCACTTCGCGCACGACCCCGACGACCCGCGCTCCCTGCCCGCCGACGTGGTGTGGGCGCTGCACGAGGCCGCCGACGGGACGCTGTGGGTGGGGACCAACGGCGGCGGCCTCGCCCGCCGGCGCCACGACGGCTTCCAGGTCTTCTCGCGCCGCGCCGGCGACCCGACCTCGGTCGGCAGCCAGCGGGTCATCGCCATCGCCGAGCAGGACGGCCGGCTGTGGCTGGGGACGAGCGGCTCCGGTCTCGACCGCTTCGACCCGCGGACCGGCCGCGCCGAGCACTTCCGCCACGACCCCCGCGACCCCGGCAGCCTGGCCGACAGCTCGGTCTCGACGCTGGCCGTCGACCGCCGGGGCGCCCTGTGGGTCGGGACCCACTCCGGCCTCGACCGCTTCGACGCCGCCTCCGGCCGCTTCGTGCACAGCTCCCAGCTCGGGGGGGGCGCGGCGCCGCTCCTCGCCGGCCGCATCGTCTGCCTGCGCGAGGCGCGCGACGGCGGCCTCTGGGTCGGCACCGCCGCGGGCGGCCTGGTCCGCGTCGACGAGGACGGCACGGCCGCGCGCAGCTGGGGGACGCGGGACGGGCTGCCCGACGGCACCATCTACTCGGTCGGCGAGGACCGGGCGGGGCGGCTCTGGCTGGGCACCAACCGCGGTCTGGCGCGGCTCGACCCCGCGAGCGGCACGGTCCGCGTGTACACGGCGGCGGACGGCCTCCAGGCCAACGAGTTCAACTTCGGCGCCCTTCTCGCCGACCGCGACGGGCGCCTCGGCTTCGGCGGCGTGGACGGGCTGAGCCTGTTCTCCCCCGACGAGGTGCGGGACAACCCCTACCGGCCGCCGGTGGCGTTGACCGGCGTCCGCCTCCTCGACCGGGAGATGGAGCTGCCCCGCCCGCTGCCGTTCCTCGACCGCATCGTCCTGCAGCCGAGCGACCCGGCCGTGACCTTCCGCTTCTCGGCCCTGGCCTTCGCCGACCCGACCCGCAACCGCTGCGCCTACACCCTCGATGGCTTCGACCAGCAGTGGGTCGACGCCGGCACCCGGCGCGAGGCGACCTACACCAACCTCGACCCCGGCACCTACACCTTCCGGGTCCGCGCCGCCAACCCGGACGGGGTCTGGAACGAGCAGGGGGCGTCGATCGCCGTCGTCGTCCTGCCCCCGTTCTGGCGCACCTGGTGGTTCTCGGGCCTGGCCGCGGCCGCGGTCGTCCTGCTCCTCTGGCTCGGCCACGCCGCCCGCATGCGCCTGGTCGAGGAACGCAACCGGGCGCTCGAGGCGCTGGTGGCGGAGCGGACCCGCGCCCTCGAGCTCCACGCACGCGAGCTGGAGGCACGGACGGCCGAGCTCGAGCGCGCCAACCTCCGCATCCAGGAGCTCGACCGCGTCAAGAGCGCCTTCCTGGCGCACATGAGCCACGACATCCGCACCCCGCTCAACTCCATCATCGGCTTCGCCGACCTGCTCAAGGCGCGGGCCTCGGCCGCCCTCGACCCCCGCCAGCGCCACTTCCTGGACAACATCGCGAGCGCCGGCCGCCACCTCCTCGGCCTCATCAACGCCATCCTCGACCTGTCCAAGATCGAGGCCGGCATGATGGAGCTGGTGGCGGAGGACATCGGCGTCCCCGAGCTGGTGGGGGAGATCCAGGCGGTGATGACGGGGACGGCGAGCCGGCGCGCGATCACCATCGAGGTCGCGGTCGAGCCCGACCTGCCGCGAGTCGTGGTGGACGTGCAGAAGGTGCGGCAG
The DNA here is from genome assembly GCA_964438135.1 of uncultured Thermoanaerobaculia bacterium. Taxonomy (GTDB): domain Bacteria; phylum Acidobacteriota; class Thermoanaerobaculia; order Thermoanaerobaculales; family Sulfomarinibacteraceae; genus CAYTJW01. Next base: position 4,440 of record CAYTJW010000266.1, on the reverse strand, counting down.
GTGCTCTACAACCTGCTCTCCAACGCGGTCAAGTTCTCCCCCGACCGCGGCCAGGTGCGGGTCGAGGCCCGCCGCGTCGCCGCCGCGGCGAGCCCCCTCGGCGTCGACACGCTCGAGCTGGCGGTGACCGACCAGGGGCCGGGCATCGCCCCCGCCGACCAGGAGGCGATCTTCGAGGAGTTCCGCCAGCTGCCCGGGGCGACCGGAGGCGGCACCGGCCTCGGCCTGCCGATCGTGCGCAAGCTGGCGGATCTGCACGGCGGCCGCGTCCTGGTCGAGTCCGAGGTCGGCGCCGGCAGCACCTTCCGCCTGCTGCTGCCGCTCACCCCGGCACCCTCGTGACCGGGGCGCCTCCTCCTCGCGCCCGGCCCGGCCGCAGGCGTGGGCCAGGAACCCGAGCGCAAACGGCACGCCCCCGGACAGCCACCCCCGATGATTGCCGGAGCGCCGGCGCCCTGCACCCGCCCCGACTGCTCTGGCTCAGTCCACGGCCTCGCCCACCACCCGGGGCAGTGCCCCGGCCTCTCTTTCCAGCTCCCGGTAGACGTCGCCGTCACCGATCGCCAACGTCGCCCCCCTCGCCGAGGATAGCCTCGTACACCACCCGGTGGCTGGCGGCGACGTCGCACCGCAGCGCCTCGACGCCGCCGCCGCCGAGGTGGGTGCTGCAGGCCAGATCGCCGTAGAGCTCGCAGCTGGCGCCGCTCTCCATCACCAGGAACACCTGGCGCTCCGGCTGGAAGGCGCGCGACTCCCTGACCACCACCGCCACGAGCCGCTGCCCCAGGATGTCGCCGAGCGCCTCCCAGCTCATGTCCGACCTCCCCTCTCGCTCGCCCCGACCGACGCGGAGCCCCTCGAAGACAACATGGTCCCTGCCGTCTCATCAGTCAAACCGAGCCTCTCGAAGTCACTCGTCAACGGCAGTGACATTCTTCGAGGGTCGAGCTCTACCGGCTGCGGGCGATCGTGGCGGTGGCGCGGGAGGGCAGCGTCTGCCGCGCGGCCCAGGCCCTCGGCCGCACCCAGCCGGCGGTGACCAGGACGGTGTAGAAGCTGGAACGGGAGCTGGGCGTGGCGGTGCTCGAGCCCGCCGACGACTGCTCCGCCGCGGTGACCCGCGGCGACGGGCCCTTGGGGGCGGCGGCGCGCCGCCTGGTGACCGCGCTCACCAGCCTCGTCGCGCGGCGAGCCCGCTCACACGACGACCGTCAACGGCACTGGCCGGAGGGCGTCCAAGCGGGCGAAGCGAGAGGAGGTGAGCCATGAAACGCACGACAGTCGCAGCCGCCACCCTGGTCGCCGCACTCCTGGTCGCCGCCACGGGCGCGGCCCACTGGCACCCGCGCGCCCGGCCGCTCCTGGTCCGAGTCGGCCCGCCGCGCCCGGTCGGACTCGTCGTCCACGTCGCCGGGCGGCCAACGGCCCTGGTCGACTTCGACGTCGAGCCGAAGGCAACCCGCATCTTCGTCGACGGCGCCTTCCGCGGCACCTGCGACGAGCTCGACGGCCACCCGCAGAAGTTGGCCCTGAGGCCGGGTCGCCACCACCTCCGCCTGGTGGCGCCGGACGGCGCCACGGTGGAGCGGCAGATCGAGGCCGTGGCCGGCCACGAGGTCGAGGTCGACCTCGAGCCGTGAGGACGGCGGGCTCGGTGGGAGGGGCGGGCGGCCGCGGCCGTCCGCTGTCACCCTCACCGCACCCGCGCCCGCCAGGGCCGGGGCGACGGGCCCCGGCGTCGGCTCAGGCGCCGCCCCGGGAGTAGGCGCCCCGGACGCAGTAGGCCAGCCACCGCAGGAGCGACCAGCCCGGCGGCCGCTGGGTGTAGACCACCCGCTCGCTCAGCCGCGAGTCCGCGGCACCGGCGACCTCTCTCGCCCGGTCGAGCTCCCCCCGGTCGAGCCAGAAGCCCTGACACGACGGGCACCGGTCCACGACCAGGTCGGGCGCGTCCCGGGGCGAGACGGGCACCATCTCGACGCGGCAGCGGGGGCACCTCATCGGGTCGCGCGAGGCGACGGCCAGCACCCGCTCGACCGTCTCGACGTTGGTCCAGACGCTCTCGTCGAGTCGGTCGAGCTCCCCCTTGTCGAACCAGGCCCCGTCGCAGTCGGGGCAGACGTCCAGCACCACCAGGCCGTGCTCGCCCGGCTCCGTGGTCCTCAGCTCGGTCTTGCACCTCGGGCAGTCCACGATGCAGCCTCCCATGCCAGCGCTCACCAGCGGCCCGTAGCATACCCGCCCGCCCCAGGCCGCGGCAACGCCGGCACCGCCTCACCCGGGCTCGGCCCTACTCGACCTCACACAAGCACAGGGCGTACAGGCCGTGGGGGTCGTTGAGGTCGGCCAGCAGCTCGGCCTCGCGGCGCAGCCAGCGCCGGAGCGAGCTCTCCAGCGGGCCGGGCGAGACCGTGAGGCGGTGCTCGCCGGCGAAGGCCGCCGCGCCGCTGAGCAGCTCGGCCATGACCCGGTCCTTGAGCTCCATCTCCTTCTCGATCGTGCGCACCCGGTAGCCGTCCTCCAGCTTGGCGAGGCGGGCGGCGGCGGCGACCGCGTCGTCGAGGGTGCCGAGGTGGTCCACCAGCCCCAGCTGGTGGGCGTCGGCGCCGCTCCAGACGCGGCCCCGGGCGATGGCGTCGACCGCCTCGGGGGTGGTCTCGCGGGCCTCCGCGACCTTGGTGATGAAGTCCTGGTAGCCGTGCTCGACGATGCTCTGGATGGTCTGGGCCAACACCGGGTCGAGGGCGCGGTCGGGCCGCAGGGCCCCGGCCAGGCGGGTGGTGCCGACCCCGTCGACGTGCACGCCCAGGTACTTCGCGAGCGGCTTCTGGAAGGTGGGGAACATGCCGAAGATGCCGATCGAGCCGGTGATGGTGGTGGGCGCGGCCCACACCTCGTCGGCGGCCATGGTGACCCAGTAGCCGCCGGACGCCGCCACGCTGCCCATCGACGCGACCACCGGCTTGCCGGCGGCGCGGGTCAGCTCCAGCTCGCGCCGGATGACCTCGGAGGCGAAGCCGCTGCCGCCGCCCGAGTCGACCCGCAGGACGACCGCCTTGACCTCCTCGTCGTCGCGCGCCTGTCGGACCAGGGCGGCGGTGGAGTCGCCGCCGATCTTGCCCGGCGGCTGGTGGCCGTCGAGGATGGTGCCCGAGGCGACGATGACGCCGACCGCGTCGCCCGTGCCGCGGGCGCTGGGCCGGTCGTCCCCGAGCCGCTCGAGGTAGTCGGGGTGGGCGATCTGGCGGTAGGAGTGGGTGTCCTCGTCCTCCCCCGCCAGCTCGACCAGGCGGGCGCGCACGGCGTCGCGGCCGGCGGCGTGGTCCACCAGCCGCGCCTCGACCGCCACCTTCGCCGTGTCGCCCGCCGCCGCCTGCACGCGCTCCGGGAAGCCCTCGACGTAGGCGCCGATCTCCTCCGGCCTGAGCCCGCGCGCGGCGGCCACGTCGGCCAGCCAGGCCTGCCAGAGGTCCCCCAGCCACTCGGCGTCGGCCAGCCGGGCCTCGTCCGACGGGCCGTTGCGCAGGTACGGCTCGACCGCCGACTTGAACTCGCCGACCCGGAACACGTTCCAGTCGACCTCGAGGCGGTCGATGGCGTCCTTGTAGTAGGTGCGGTAGCGGCCGAAGCCCTCGATGAGCACCATGCCCATCTCGTGCATCCAGATCTCGTTGGCGTGGGCGGCCAGGAAGTAACGGCCCTGGTCGTAGTTGTCCGCCACCGCGACGACGGTCTTGCCGCTCGCCTTGAAGTCGTCCAGGGCCCGGCCCAGGTCCTCGAGCTTGGTCAGCCCGGCGCCGCCCATCTCGTCGAGGTCGAGGACCAGGACCTTGACCCGGTCGTCGTCGCGGGCGGCCTCGACGGCGTCGAGCAGGTCGACGAGCAGGGTCTGCGGCTCGGCCTGCCCGGTCAGCGCGTCCACCGCCCGCTCGAGCGGGTCGCCGCCGAGCTGCTCGACGATGGCGCCCTCGGGGCGCAGCACCAGGGCGCCCCCCTTGGGCACCTTCGGCCCGCCGGATTGGGCGGCCAGCACCACCACGGCGACGACCAGGCCCAGGAACACGAGGTTGAGGGTCACCCGGCTGGTCGCGTCGACCGCCTTCCACACGTTGCCGAGGATCTCCCTGACGGGCTTGCCCATGCGTTGCCTCCTCAGCCGGCGGCAGCCCGGCACCCCGCCGCGGGGCGCCACCAGCCGACCGGTCGCGACAGTGTACGTCGGCCGGGCGGAATGGGTTCTGACGGTGCGGCCGCCGACCCGCCGCCAGGTCGCCCGCGGCGGTCTACACTGTCCCGGTGGGCGGGGCGGCGGCCGTGGCCGCCCTGGCGGGTTGCCAGTCCGCCCCCGGCCCGCTGGAGCCCCCCCCCGACGGGGCTGGTGGTGACGGCGACCCGGTCGCCCGTCGGCGCCGCCGGGTCCGGGGTGGCGGTCGGCGACCT
>CAYTJW010000265.1:0-6970 GCA_964438135.1 uncultured Thermoanaerobaculia bacterium | reverse complement strand
GATTCCAGGTGATGGCGGCGCCCGGCGGCGGTGAGACCTCCGGGCCGGGCCCGGCCGCCTCCCCGACCCGGCCCCTCGCCCGCGGATCAGGGCGACGTCTGCGACCAGGCCGAGGTGGTGCCGGTCTCGAAGCCGTCGGCGAACAGGGCCCGCACGGCGCGGGCGTCCGAGTGGGCCCCGGCCGCGGTGTGCGCCCGGACCAGATAGTAGAAACCGCCGGCCGCGGCGCCGACGTCGGTGGAGTGGAGGCGGCCGTCGGCGCTGCCGAAGGGGGGCGGGGTGACGGTGTCGAGCAGGGTGCCGCCGTCGGGGGTGAAGTCCGGCGTCGCGCCGCGGTGGACGTCGTAGGCGGTGACCACCTCGCGGCCGCCGGCGGTGTCGCCGATCACCGGCCGCCAGCTCAAGACCACGTCAGCTCCAACCGTCAGGGCGTACAGCTCGGCCGCCGGGAGGGGGGTGTCGACGTGGTCCGGGTCGACCAGCACCGCCCCCCAGTTGGAGGTGACCGTGACGCCGGCGAGCTCGCCGCCCGACACCTGGTACTGGGTGCCGGAGATGACGTCGACCAGGACCTCGCCGTCCGAGAGGCTGTACGGCGGCGCGCCGAGACCGGAGAAGGTGACGTCGTGGCTGGCGTCGTCGCGGTTGAGCGCGACCAGGGCCACCGAGCCGCCGGCCGCGACCCGGCCGAAGCCGTACACCCGGCTCGCGTCGTCCAGCACCGCGCCGTGGACCACGTCGCCGTCCTCGAGCGCCCGGCAGGCGAGGCGGACGCTGGCCATCCGCCGCAGGTGGGGCAGCAGGTCGGTGGTGTCCGGGAGGTAGTCGCCCGGGGTGTCGTCCCAGGGGAACGGCGCCCGGTTGTAAGGGTCGTCCTCGTACTTGCCGGACCAGAACACGCCGTCGTGGTTGAGGCCGACCTCGTCGCCGTAGTAGACCGTCGGCGCCCCGGCGTAGGTGAAGGCGAAGAGCCACAGCTCCTTGGTGCGCTGGGCGGCGGCGTCGTCGTCGTCGAGGTTGCCCTTCTTGAGCAGGAAACGGACCCGGTTGGTGTCGTGCGAGCCGGCCAGGTTCAGCATCCCCTTCCAGGCCGGCTCGGGGTAGTCCTCCCAGATCGACAGCAGGCGGGCGTTGAACAGCGACGGGCTGAGGCGGGAGATGGCGCCCGACGCGCTCGCGACCTCGCTGTCGTTGTCCTGGAACACCGTGCCGTCGCCCGAGCAGCCGTTCGAGCCGGGCGCGCAGCCGGTGAAGAGCCAGCCGAGCGCGGCGGAGCGGAAGCGGTAGTTCATGACCAGGTCCCACTCGTTGCCGAGCAGCCAGGGGGAGCCGTCGCCCCACTCCTCGCCGAGGGTGACGGTGTCGTTCCGCACCGCTCGGACCGCGGCCCGGAACCCCTCCCAGTAGGTGTTGGTGGGGTCGGCAGTGACGCCCGGGTCGACGTCGCCGCCGACGTCGAAGCGCCAGCCGGCGGCGCCCTCGGCGACCCAGTACGGGCCGACCGAGGCGGCGCCGTTGTCCCACACCAGGTCGCGCACCCCGGCGTTCGAGGAGACCAGCCGCGGCAGCGAGTCGTAGATGAACCACTGGTCGTAGTTGGCGCCGTTGGCGACGCCGGTGGAGCTGACGCAGCCGCCGGTGCCGGGGGCAACGTCGTAGAAGGTGTACCAGCTCCGGTAGGGGCTGTTCTGGTCCTCGCAGGCGCCGACCGTGGCGTACTGGTGGTAGCGGTCGAAGTAGACGCTGTCGGACGAGGTGTGGTTGAAGACGCCGTCGAGCAGCACCTCGATGCCGTGGGCCGCGGCGGTGTCGACGAGGTTGCGGAAGTCCTCGAGGGTGCCGAAGTCGGGGTCGACCGAGAGGTAGTCGCGGGTGTCGTACTTGTGGTTGGAGGGCGAGGAGAAGATCGGGTTCAGGTACAGCACGCTCACGCCCAGCGCGTCGAAGTACCCCTGCGCGATCTTGGACCGGATCCCCTCCAGGTCGCCGCCGTAGAAGTTGTCGCTCCAGTGGCCGGGGCAGCCCGGGGAGTAGGTGTCGCGCGGGTCGCACAGGGTCGCGTTCCAGTCGGGGCTGCCCGAGCGCACGATCGAGCTCAAGGCGCCGTAGAAGAAGCGCCCGGCGAGCGGGTTGTTGGCCGGGTCGCCGTCGCGGAAGCGGTCGGGGTAGACCTGGTAGACCACGCCGCGGTGCATCCACTCCGGCACCGCGAACGACGGGTCGTACACGGTCATCTGGTAGGAGCTCGAGTAGGCGGTGGACTGGTTCGCCTCGGCGGCGCCGTAGCCGCCGCCGTAGAAGCGCGGGTCGTCGTCGCGGTAGTAGACGGTGGCGGTGCCGTCGGTGGCCTTGAACACGTAGTAGAGGATCGTGGGATCCGCCGGCGCCGTCAGGTCGAGGCGCCAGAACGCCACCCCGCCCTCGACCGGGTCCGAGCCGGCGCCGTCGTAGACCATGGCCGTGACCGCCTCGACGTTGGCGCGGTCGTCCCAGACGCGCACCGACGGCGGCCCGCCGAGGTCGTTGAGGCAGGTGCGGAAGACCAGGGAGACCGAGCCCGCGGTGGTTGGCAGCGGCCCGACCGGGCTGCGGTAGTCGGCCGAGAAGGAGTCGTGCAGCAGGGCGCTCCAGTAGAGGTTGTTGTCGCCCTGGGCGGCGGTGGCGCAGCTGCCGGTGGTCGGGCGGACCACCAGGCGGGCGATGCTGCCGTCCTGCCAGGTGGTGGAAGCGTCGCTGGTGTCGGTGCAGAAGGCGGTGAGCTCGTACAGGCCGGCGGCCGGGGTGATCAGGACCCGGTACTCGTCGTTGTTGACGACGTCACCGTGGTAGGTCATGGGCGTGTCGGTGACCGACGACCACGGCTGGCCCCACACCCCGACCTCGCCCCAGTGCAGGGTGCAGGTGATGTTGGCGCCCTGGCCGGGCTGGTCGGTGACGCCGCCCTTCCACACCTGGACGTAGGCGTAGAAGTCGCCGCCGGGCTCGACCGTGCTGGTCGAGCCGCCGGCCGGGAACAGGTTGCCGACCCAGCCGAGCACGGCCCAGGCCGAGGGGCTGCAGCACACGACCAGGCCGATGGAGAGCACCCGCGCGCGCCAGGACGGACGGGACATGTCGAACCTCCTCGAGGCAGTCAGCCGTCCCCCCGACCATGCCCCGAGTGGCGGGGCGGTGTCAAGACTCCGGGCAGGCCGTCGGGTACGGGTACGGGTACGGGTGCGGGTGCGGGTGCGGACGGGGGGCGAGGGAGGTCAGGGGTCGGGGCTACACCCACTGCCCGGGGCGGATGCCGTCGGTGCTCACCCCCCGCACCTGGTAGCTCTCGTCGCCGAGGAAGTTGTGGAAGATGACCATGAACGCGGTCGCGGCGCAGATCATCAGCTCCTTGTCCGGGTACAGAGCCTGGAGCTGCTGGCGGCGGGCCTCCGAGCTGGTCGAGTCGAAGCGGTTCATGAACAGGCCGTCGAGACGGTTGGTGGCGCCGCCCGCGGTCACCCCCTCGACCCCGCCCGCCAGGCAGTACTCCATGGTCTCGACCAGCAGCCGGCGCTGCGCCTCGACGTCGCGGTAGTGGTAGGTGAAGATGTGGACCAGGATGCGCTGCGCCTCGCGCAGGCCCGCCTCGGCGATGGCGGTGAACAGGCGCTGGGCGGTGGCGTCGTCGCCGACCGCGCCCTTCTGCCGGACCAGGGTCAGCACGACCGTGTTCTTGAACAGCTCGTACAGGCGCCGGGCGCCGTCGAGGGGCACGTGCGGCTGGTGCGCCACGGCCGGGGTCAGGCCCTTGAAGCGACGGCAGAAGAGGACCTGGAACAGGGTCTGGTAGCAGTTGGCGTCGTCGAGCGGGTCGCGGAAGTCGATCCGCATGTCGAGGGTGTTGTCGAGGCGGTCGGCGAGCTTCACCCGCACCAGCTCGGGGGTCTGGCCGGCGCGGTCGAGGAGGCGGCCGACGTACTGGTAGTAGGTCTCCCCCTCGCGCCGGCGGGTGAGCTGGTCGAGCCGCTCCATCAGGAACCACTCGCTCTTGGGGTCGATGCGCTTGAGCAGGCCCTGGAACTCGCCCTCCAGGGCCTGCCAGGCCGAGGGGTCGAAGTCCTCCGGGACGATGTCCTCGAACTTGTCGTGCAGCAGCTCGGCCAGCAGGTCGAGCAGCTCCACCCGCCCGTGCGCCTCGACCAGCAGCGCCGCGGCCCGCAGGGGGTGGATGACGGCGTTGGGGCCGAGGCGGCGGTGCTTGTCGGTGTACGCCTTCTCCAGGTACTCGAGCACCGCCATCAGCACCGCGCGGTCGCGGTCGGCGACCGGCCGGCGGCCCAGGATCGTGGCGAGGACGCACTCGCGGGCACCGCCGGTGGCGCTGAGCTGGTAGCTCAAAGCCCCCGACAGGCGGAAGAAGTCGTTCAGGTCGTGCAGGATCATCTCTACCCTCGTTGCCGGGACGCCCTGTCGTCGAGCGAGCCGACGCGTCTGTCCCGCCGGCCCGTCGCGAGGCCCCTCCCATCCATGTTACCCCCCGGCGCAAGGGGGTGCCGCGCCGCGGCAGACGCTGGTCGCGCGGGGGACGACCTCGCAGGAACGAGGCCAGGCGCCTCGACTGGCCGGGAGGATCCCGCCCGGGCGCTCGAGGGAACGAGATCCTCACGGTTGAGTCGAGCTCCGTGGGACGCCTCGGAACGTGGTCGTGGTCATGGACGTGGACGTCGTCGTGGACGATGGCCGTACGGGGTCCAGGTCCGGGTCCAGGTTGCGCCGCGAGCAACCGCCGCGATGCACGCCTCGACCGGCGCCCGCGGCGCGACTACACTCACCGCCGGCTCGAGGAGGGCGTATGCGAGCGGTCATCACCGGCACCGGCATGCACGTTCCGCCGACCGTCGTCGACAACCACCAGCTGGCCCGCATCATGGACACCTCCGACGACTGGGTCCAGGTCCGCACCGGCATCGCCCAGCGCCGCTACGCCGACCGGGGGGCGGCGTCCAGCGACCTGGCGGTCCCGGCCGCCGCCGACGCCGTCCGCGCCGCCGGCCTGGCGCCGGCCGACGTCGACTACCTCATCTTCGCCACCATGACCCCCGACCAGTACTTCCCCGGCTCGGGCCCGGCCCTGCAGCGCAAGCTCGGCCTCCGCCACGTCCCCTGCCTGGACATCCGCCAGCAGTGCGCCGGGTTCGTCTACGGCCTGCAGGTGGCCGACGCCGTGATCCGCTCCGGCCAGCACCGGCGGGTGCTGCTGGTCGGCGCCGAGGTGCACACCTCGTTCATGCCCTGGCCGGCGTGGGACCCCGCCTACCTCGACGGCAGTCGGGCCGTGCCGCCCGAGGAGTACGCGCGCAACACCGCCTCCCGCGACCGCACCATCCTGTTCGGCGACGGCGCCGGCGCGGTCGTGGTCGAGGCCACCGAGCGGGACGGCGTCGGCGTCCTCGACACCCTCATCCACACCGACGGCAGCGAGCTCGAGCGGCTCGTGACCCGGGCCGGCGGGAGCGTCTACCGGCCGTACTTCAGCCCGGAGATGGCGGCCAGCGGCGACGTCACGCCGATGGTCGAGGGCCGCGAGGTCTTCCGCCTGGCGGTGCGGCTGATGCCGCAGGTGGTCCAGGAGCTGCTCGAACGCCACCGGCTGACCGTCGGCGACCTCGACCTGGTCGTCATGCACCAGGCCAACCTGCGCATCAACGAGGCGGTCCAGAAGCGCCTCGGCCTGCCCGACGAGAAGGTCTTCAACAACATCCAGCGCTACGGCAACACCACCGCCGCGACCATCCCGATCGCCTACCACGAGGCGGCGGCGGCGGGCCGGGTGCGCCCGGGCGCCCTGGTCTGCTTCGTCGCCCTCGGCTCCGGCCTCAACTGGGGCGCGGCGCTGTACCGGTGCCCGTGAGGTCGGGCCCTACCCCCGCACCGCCACGTCGACGCCGAGCTCGTCGCCGAGGCGGTCGAGGGCTTGCCTGAGCCCGTCGACCGACAGGGCCGGTGGCACCGCCACCACCGCCGTCATCGTGAACAGCGGGGCGCCGCTCATCGGCGCCGCCACCACCTCGGTGTTGAGGGTCTCGATGTTGACCCCCCTGGCGGCCAGGAACCGCGCCAGCTGGTGGAGGATGCCGAGGTGGTCCGCGCCCATGGCGGTGATGCCGCAGGGCTGCAGGTGGGACTCGGCTCCCACCTCGGCGACCTCGGCCGGCCGGGTGTGGACCGTGTGCTCCAGGCCCTCCAACCGCTGGCGCAGGGCGTCGAGGTGCTCGGCCGGCGCCGACACCATCATGAGGATGGCGAACTCCCCGCCCAGGCGCGCCATGCGGCTGGCCTCGACGTTGCCCTGGTGCTCGCAGATGACGCTGGTCATCTCCTCGACCACGCCGACGCGGTCGTGGCCGGATGCGATGAGCACGAAGTGACCCCGCATGACCACCCCCTCCCTCCAGCGTAGCAGGGGGGGTCAAGCGGCCGCCGGCCGCGCCGGGTTCCCCGGGGCACGAGATGCTCACGGTCGAGCCACGTTCTGCAGGGAGGCTCCCAACCTGGACGTGGACGTGGTCGTGGTCGTGGAAGATGCCCGGGCGGAGTCCAGGTCCAGGTCCAGGCCCACGTCGGGCCGCGCGGAACCGCGGCGATGCACGCCTCGACCGGCCGCGGCGATCCCGCTAGACTCCGTGGGTGTCTGAAGGAGGTCCCATGACCGTCGCCGCCGCCGCCCGCCGCCCGCTCGAGCTCGCCGACCGGACCGTGGCTCACCTGTCCCTGCCCGCCCTGGCCGAGGCCGGGATGCCCGACCCCGACCGCCTGCCCATCTCGGTCAAGGTGCTGCTCGAGTCCGCCCTGCGCACGGCGGACGGCTTCACCGTGACCGAGGACGACGTGCGACGGCTGGCCGGCTGGCGACCCGACGACCCCGCCCCGGCCGAGGTGCCGTTCCTGCCGGCCCGCGTCCTGCTGCAGGACTTCACCGGCGTGCCGGCGGTGG
>CAYTJW010000264.1:0-6972 GCA_964438135.1 uncultured Thermoanaerobaculia bacterium | reverse complement strand
CCGACCGCGACCCGGCGGTGGTGGCGGCGGTGGTGCGCGCGGCGCGCGAGGCGGGCCTGGAGGTGACGGCCCCGCCGCGGCCCGAGCGCCACCCGCTCGCGTGGTACGCGGAGCTCGAGAGCTGGGCCGAGGAGCCGCGCTGGCTGGACGTGGTGACGGTGCGGGGGACCTTCCGCATCAGCCTCGACGCGAGCTCCTCGCCGATCACCGCCCGCGAGCTGTCCGAGCTCGCCGCCTCCGGCTTCTACGACGGCCTGACGTTCCACCGCGTGGTGCCGAACTTCGTCGTCCAGGGCGGGGACCCGCGCGGCGACGGCTGGGGCGGGCCGGGCTTCGTGCTGCCGGACGAGCCGACCCTCGAGCCCTTCGCCCCGTACCGGGTCGGGGTCGCCACCTCCGGCCCCAACACGGGCGGCTGCCAGCTGTTCGTCACCCTCATGGACGCCGACCACCTGACCGGCCACTACACCAACGTCGGCGAGGTGGTGTGGGGCCGGGACGTGCTGACCCGGCTGCGGGTCGGCGACCGCATCGTCCGCGTCCGGGCCCTGGCCGGGCCGAGCCCGGAGCTGCCGCGGCCGACCCTGCTCGGGCTCGTCGGCTGGCCGGAGCTCGCCGCGCTGGACGGCTGGGCCGAGGAGGCGGCGGCTTACCAGCCCGACGCGGCGGCGGTCGAGCGCCTGCGCCGGGTCGCGGGTCGCTACCGGGTGCTGGCGGTGCTCGGCACCTGGTGCGCCGACTCCGAGCGCGAGATCCCCCGCCTGGTCCGCGTCCTCGAGGCGGTCGGCGGCGACCGCTTCCGGCTCGAGCTCCACGCCGTCGACCGCGGCAAGAGGGTCGAGGACCCGCTCTTCCCGCCGGGCCTGCTGGCCGACGCGACGGCCGAGCTGGTGCCGGCCATCCTCGTCCTGGACGAGGCCGAGCGGGAGCTGGGGCGGGTGGTGGAGACCGCCGAACGGCCGCTCGAGCAGCTGCTGGTCGAGGCCGTCGCCTCGGCCGAGGGGTGGTGAGGGTGGGCGGGCCCCGCGTCGCCGTCACGTCGCCCCTGCCCGGCCGGGCCGAGGCGTGGCTCGGGGAGCGGTTCGAGGTGCGGGTCAACCGCGGCGAGCGCCTGCTCGAGGAGACCCGGCTCGCCGCCTTCGTCGGCGAGGCCGAGGGCCTCCTGACCCTGCTCGAGACCCCGGTCGGGGAGACGGCCCTGGCCTCCTGCCGGGCCCTGCGGGCGATCGCCAACTGCGCGGTCGGCGTCGACAACGTCGACCTCGAGGCGGCGCGGCGGCACCGGGTGTGGGTCACCAACACCCCCGACGTCCTCACCGAGGCAACCGCCGACCTGTGCTGGGCGCTCATTCTGGCCGCCACCCGGCGGGTGGTGGAGGCCGACCGCTTCCTCCGCCAGGGCCGCTTCCGGGGCTGGCGGCTCGACCTGCTGCTGGGCGCCGGGCTGCAGGGGGAGACCCTGGGGGTGGTCGGCTACGGCCGCATCGGCCGCGCCGTGGCCCGGCGGGCGCTGGCGTTCGGCATGCGCCTCGCCTACACCGACCGCGCCGAGCTCCCCTCGCCCGACCCGCCGGCCACCTTCCTGCCCCTCGACGAGCTGCTCGCCTCGTCGCGGGTGGTGACCCTGCACTGCCCGCTCGACCGGGACAGCCGCCACCTCCTCGACCGCCGGCGGCTGCGGCTGATGCGGCCCGGCGCCTTCCTGGTCAACACGGCGCGGGGCCCGCTGGTCGACGAGGAGGCGCTGGTCGAGGCGCTCGCCGACGGCCGCCTGGGGGGGGCGGGGCTCGACGTCTTCGAGCGCGAGCCGGCGGTCCACCCGGGCCTGCTCGAGCTCGACCGCGTGGTCCTGCTGCCCCACATCGGCTCGGCCACGGCCGAGACCCGCGCCGCCATGGCCGAGCTGGCCGCGACCAACCTCATCGCCGTGCTCGAGGGGCGGGAGCCGCCCAACCCGGTCGTGCGGGGGCGGTGAGGATCCATCAGCCGTCAGCTCCCCCTCACGACCCCTGCCGCCCGGCTGGGCGGGGGAAGCTGATGGCTGAGAGCTGACGGCTGAAAGCCTCCCTACTGCACCACGTTCGACCAACTGGCGGTGGTGCCGGTCTCCAGCCCGTCGTTGAACACCAGGACGAAGGAGCCGACGGCCGCGTAGACCCCGTCGCCTGACCCGTCCTGGCCGCCGCTGGCCCACGCCGCCAGGAGGCGGTGGTTGCCGGGGGCCGCCACCGCCGGCACCATCTGCGAGCTGGAGGTGTAGGAGTTGAGCCGGACCTCCGGGCTCGACACGACGCCGGCCGACGTCACCTCGACGGCGTACACGCCGCGGCCCGAGCCGTCCTGGCCGTCCGAGTCCCAGGCGGCGACGACGCGTCCCTGGCCGTCCAGGGCCACGACCGGGTCGCGCTGGTCGGAGACGGTGGTGGCGTTGAGGCGCAGCTGGTCGCCGAGCGCCGTGCCGTCGGCCGCGAACCAGCGGGCGTAGACCCCGTAGCCGTCGCCGTCGAAGCTGCCGGCGTCCTGCCAGGCGACGACGAAGGTGCCGTCGGCGGCGCGGGCGGTCGCGGGTCGCTCCTGGTTGCCGGCGGTGCGGGTGTTGACCAGCCCCTCGCCGCCCTGCGCCGTGCCGGCCGGGTCGAAGCGGCGGGCATAGATGCCGGAGCCGCCGCCGTCCTGGCCGACGCTCTCCCACGCCACCACGAAGCCGGCGGCGGAGCCGGCCACCGCGGGCAGCTTCTGGTCGTTCGCGGTGGTGGTGTTGACCGCGATCTCGGCCGAGGTCGGGGTGCCGCCCGCGTCGTAGGCCCGCGCGTACACCCCCTCGCCCGAGCCGTCCTGGTTGGTGCTCTGCCACGCGACCAGGAAGCGGCCGCCGGGCTCGAGGGCGACGGCCGGCTCCCGCTGGTTGCCCTGGGTGGTGAGGTTGACCGCCAGCTCGGCCGTGAGGGGCGTGCCGTCGGCAGCGAAGCGGCGGGCGTAGACGCCGGCGTTGGAGCCGTCCTGGCCGGTCGAGGCCCAGGCGGCGACGAAGGACCCGTCGGCGGCCACGGCCAGGGCGACGTCGCGCTGGTCGAGGTTAGTGGTGGTGTTGAGGCGCATCTCGCCACCGACGAGCTGGCCCGCCGGGCCGAGCCGCTGGGCGTAGACCCCCCAGCCGGAGCCGTCCTGCCCGTAGCTGTCCCAGGCCACGACCGCGTTGCCGGTGCCGTCGAGGCCGACCACTGGCCTCGTCTGGCCGTCGGTGGTGGCGGTGTTGACTCGGAGCTCGAGCCACTCGTCGTCGGTGATCTCGACCGTGCCCTCCTTGGGCGTGCCGAGGGACACGTTGCCCTGGGCGTTGGCGAGGCGGACACGGATTGCGCGGTGGCCCTCGGCGGCCGCGTCGTCGACCAGCGGCACGGTGAAGGTGCGGCTCGAGGTGTCGCCGTCGGCCCAGCTCAGGGTCCCGGCCACCGGCTGGAAGTCGAGGCCCGGCACCGCCGAGCCGCCGCGCGTCGCGTAGTCCACCGTCACCGTGCCGAGGGCGTCGCCGGTGCGGGTGACGGTGACCGTGGCGCTGCCCCCGGCCTCGGACGCCGCCACCGCGGTCGACTGCAGCTGCAGGCGCGAGCCGTCGTTGTCGATGATGCGGACCACGGTGGTGATGGGCGCGTCGAGCACCGCGCCGGAGGGGTTGGACAGGGTCAGGTTGACGGTCTCGTGGTCCTCGGCCAGCGAGTCCTCGTAGACCTGGATGGCGAAGCTCTTGGGCTGGAGGTCGCCCGCCGCCCAGTACAGCGTCCCCGGGTAGCCGACGTAGTCCGTGCCGCTGGTGGCCGTGCCGCCGGTGAACTGGAAGTCGACGCTGCAGGCGCCGTCGGGGTTGCCGTTGCGCAGCACCGACACCGCGATCGACCCGGCTGCCTCGCCGACGGTGAAGCTGGGGGAGCTGAAGGCCACGCCGCGGTGCTCGTTGTCGAGGATGCTGACCGTGGCCGTGGTCGGGGCGCCGAGGGCGGCGCCGAAGCTCGCCCCGGACAGGGTGACGGTGAAGGTCTCGGTCAGCTCGTCGAGGAGGTCGTCCACGATCGGCACGGTGATGGTGCGGCTGCTCGAGTCGCCGATCGCCCAGCTCAGCGACCCGCTGGTGCTGGTGAAGTCGGCGGGGCTGGTCGCGGTCCCGCCACTGGTCGAGTAGTCGACCGTCACCGCGGCGTAGGTGGGGCCGGTGCGGGTCACGGTCAGGGTGGCGGGGCCGGACGGCTCGTTGACCGAGAACTGGGCCGCGGACAGCTGCAGGTAGGACACGTCGTCGTCGACGATGGTGACGGTGGCCACGGCCGGCGCCTTGATGACGGCGTTGCCACCGGGGTTGGAGAGGCGGACGGCGAAGGTCTCGTTGCCTTCCGGGGCGCTGTCGTTGGCGACGGGGACCGAGATCGTCCGGTCGGTGAGGTCGCCCGCCGGCCAGCTCAGGGTGCCCGAGCGGGAGCTGTAGTCGCCGCCGGCCGCGGTGGCCGAGCCGTCCTCGGTGGCGTAGTCGACCGTCACCGAGTCGTCGGCCGGCGCCTGCCGGCGGACGGTGAGGACGACCGAGCCGGCGGTCTCGTCGGAGCTGTACGTGGCGGCGGCGAAGCGCAGCGGCGAGGGCAGCGCGACGCCGCCGAACTGGTGCAGGCTGTAGTCCGATCCGATCGCGAACAGGGTGCCGGTCTCGGTGGCGATCGGCGCCAGCGCGAGGGCGTTCTCGTGCCCGACCTGGCTGCCGAGCAGGTCGCTCTGCCAGGCGATGGTGCCGTCCTCGATCCGGAAGCCCTTCAGGCGGCCGCCGTCGTCGCCGCCG
This sequence comes from uncultured Thermoanaerobaculia bacterium, assembly GCA_964438135.1. GTDB lineage: Bacteria > Acidobacteriota > Thermoanaerobaculia > Thermoanaerobaculales > Sulfomarinibacteraceae > CAYTJW01. The sequence continues at coordinate 2,150 of CAYTJW010000264.1, read as the reverse complement.
TAGAACTCGGTGGAGAAGGCGATGTGCGGCTCGCCCTGGTAGGTGTAACCACGGAATGCGTACTGGTAGCCGCCGTTCAGGGTGAACCGGTCGATCTCCGTGAAGGTGGTGCCGCCGGCGTTGGACTCGAACGCCGCGATCTGGCCGGCGCGGTTGCCGACCAGCAGCTCGAGCGGGCCGCCCGGCTGGAGGTCGAACAGGTCGATCCCCTCCCAGGGCCCGCCGGAGAAGGTGAAGCTCGCGTGCGTCGCACCGTCGAACACGGTGACCGCGCTGTTGGCGGCCACGATCTCGAGGGCCGCGTCGGAGTCGAGGTTGCCGACCCGGAGCTGCCAGATGTCCGCGCCCAGGGCAGGGCTGGTCCACTCCACGGCGCCGGTCGTGCCGTTGATGACCCAGACGTACTCGCCACCGGGGTAGTCGTGCAGGTGCCAGCCGCCCCCGGCGACGATCTCCGTGGTGCCGTCGACGTCCACGTCGCCGAGGTCGACGGAGAAGAACGGGCAGTTGGCCCCGATCTCCCAACCGTGCTCGACGGCCCCGGTTGAGCCGTCGAGGACGTAGACCATGCCCGCGTACCCCTGGCCGACGCTGGGGTAGACCCCGGTGACGGCAACGACCTCCACCTCCGTGTCGCCGTCGACATCGCCCAGGGCCAGGTCGAAGAGCCCGTACAGGTGACCGGACAGGCCGGGAAGGCTGGTCGGCGTGGTCCGCCACTCCAGCTGGTGGGTGCGGGCGTCCCAGCAGAAGACGATGCCGTCCGAGCCGCTGAAGCTGCTGCGGAACGACGCCGCCACCAGCTCGAGCTCGCCGTCGCCGTCGACGTCGCCGACCTCGACCGCGGCGAACGGGCCGTTGGAGTTCTCGAGCGCCCACTCCTCGGCCTGGGTGGCAACGTCGTAGACGGTCAGACCGGAGTAGTCGGGGGGGCTGGTGCTCCAGGGCTCGGTCGCGACCCACACCTCGCTCACTCCGTCGCTGTCGGTGTCGGCCAGGGTGAACTCCTCGACCCGCTCGGCGCGGTCGATGAACCACCGCAGGGCCAGGGACTGGCCGTCGTTGCAGCTGATCCCGCCCAGGGCGCCGTCGCCGTGCAGCACCTCGGCGATGCCGTCGCCATCCGTGTCGCGAACCTGCAGCACGGTCAGCTGCTGGACGGTCGGCAGCTCCCACAGGGGGATGTCGACCTGGAAGTCGTAGGCCCGAGCGACGAAGAAACCCTCGCCGAGGACGATCTCATGCTGCGGGTCCGCGTCGAGGTTGCCCAGCTCCACGTGCAGCAGCACCCCGGGGGGGACGGCCTGGGGCGCGAGCCAGAGCTGGGCGTAGTCCTCGTTGATCAGCTCGACCACCCGGCCGTCCGAGTACACCAGCTGCTGCGTGGTTCCAGCCCTGACCCGGCCGACCTCGAGGTCGGTGCCGCCGAAGGGGAGCGTGACCTCGAGCTCGCGGGTGACGGCGTTGTACACCAGGGTCTGCGCCGGGCAGGCGACCACCACCTCCAGCTGCAGGTCGTTGTCGGCGTCGGCGAGCAGGACCCGGTTCGGTCGCGCCGGCAGGGGCCAGCGCTCGAGCTCCTCGTAGGTCTCGCCGTCGAGCACCCGCACCTCGTTCCACTCGCTGCCGACGTAGATCTCGCCGATGCCGTTCGAGTCCGAGTCGAAGGCAGCCACCGCCGTCAGGTTGACGCCCAGCACCGGGCTGACCCAGCTCATCTCGTAGGCGTCGGCGACCGGGTCGTGCTCGAAGACCATGACGTAGGCCCAGTCCATGTCGGAGCCCACCACCGTCTCGACCACGCCGTCGCCGTCGATGTCGAACACCGGCATGCCGCCGCGCCCGGTGAAGCGGGAGGACACCCCGTACAGCCAGTGGTTGTCGACCGGCGACACCTGGGCCGCAGCGGGGGAGGCGAGGGCAAGGGCGACGAGGGCGGCGGCGGGCTGCACGAGGCGGCGGACGACGTCGGTGACCATGGTTCCTCCTGTCCGCCGGGCCGCTCGCGGCTCGCGACGCCGTGCGGCGCGGAAGCGGCGATCGGTGCGGATGGGTTCATCGTATGCCAGGTCGGAGGGGGGGCGCAACCGGCGGCGCCGCCCGGCGCGGCGAGCTCCCGCCGGGAAGCCCGGGCGCGCGGCCGAGCGCTC